>JBAVHY010000456.1:0-1664 GCA_049686315.1 Candidatus Acidiferrum sp.
CCGTAATGCCGTGGTCCAGGAGAAGCAGAATTTCCTTGCGAAGCTCGGCCTCGGGCTTCGAATCGGAAACGGTGACACGGGCGCCGCGCGACTTCAGGAAAAGAGCCGAGGCCACACCGGACTTGCCGAGGCCAACTACCAGAACGCGTTTGTCTTTGAGATCCATGAGTAATTGTGATTTGCGATTGATAATTTTGTAATTGAAAACGCTCGAACCACTCGTCTTGGTTCTTAGATTACAAATTAGAAATTGCCAATCAGTACTGTCCAACTATAAGTCGAACATTTGCAGTTGGATACCTGGTTCTGATTCGGTTGTGAGTTGGTGAACATCGAAAAGCCCCTGTGAAATCGGGGTTTTTTCGAAAAGTGAAGTGCTGAGAATCTGGAGAATCGTATACAAACTCGGGCCCAATGCGAATCGCTTTTTCAGGATGGCCACCAGCACGTAGGTGGAGATGGCGACCCACACCTGCGTCTTGACCGCATTTTCCGTGGTGCCGTAGAAGGCTTTGATCCGCAGGTGCTGTTTGATCCAGCGGAAGAAAAGCTCGACTCGCCAGCGCGCCCGGTAGAGTTGCGCGATGACCAGCGCGGGCAGGGGAAAGTTGTTGGTCAAGAAGATCAGACGCAAATCTTTTTCCGCGTCGAAGTAATGAATCCGCCGCAAGGGGTTGGGGTAGAGACGCGATGTTTTCGGCCCGGTGAGCAAGATGGTCTGATCCGAGCGGACTCCGGTGGAGGCATCGACTGGATGCGAGCAACGCCGGTAAAACTGCGTGTTCCGCCGCGCCCGCGTCACGAAGAAGGCACAGGCTTCGGTGAAGGTGAACAGGCGCGCGAAGTCGCCGTAGCCACGATCGAGGAGGTAAAATGCCCCGGGTTCGAGCAACAGGCGGTCGAGCAGATTGACATCGTGGACCTGGCCTCCCGTGACGTAAACATTGGCGGGAATGCTGCCCCGCAGATCGAGCAGGGCGTGCAACTTCACGGCGCTTTTGTGACGGCGGAACTGGGCCCAGGGAAACAGCGACAGGCACAAATCGATGGTCGTCGAATCGAAGGCATAGACCGTGTTGTCGAAATCGATGCCCAACGGTTCGTCGCGATAGAGCTCGCGGGCAGTGCGAATCAGACCCTGGGCGAAATCGCCGAAGATGCGCCAGTCGCGATGCTCGTTGGCATAGGCGAGAGTGGCGCGCGAGACACGTCCGCGAAAGCCCATGTGGTAGAGCTTGGATTGCTGCACCCGCAAACAAGCCTCGATGTCGCGCAGACTTTCGCGATAGGTAAGTTGAGCGAAGGCGAGACAGAGGAAGTGGTCGAGCGAAGAAAATCTCTGGATCTTGTAATCGCCCCGATAGCGCTCCACGCAACGACGGAACTCGGGCAGGGGCAGCAGGTCCATCAGCTGAGAAAAAATCGTGCGTCCGGTATTCATCGGCCACTCCCCAGAAGTATCTGGAATGGCGAAAGAGTATCTGCCACGGCAAATCGATTTCGCTCTTTATCATGTGCAAGCTCATGTTGACACTTAACTTAGCCGACTACCGGAAACCGATAGTTGGACAGTACTGAATGCAACTCTCTACTCAAGGAGATTGATGTCCCCGCCCAGCGCCTTTCCACCGTAACGCGCTGGACTCAACCAAACTGTAAAGGAT
>JBAVHY010000457.1:0-3590 GCA_049686315.1 Candidatus Acidiferrum sp.
ACTCTTGACGAGGACCTCAACTGAATTTGAGGGAGATAATGAAAACCTCGATATGAAGCGAATCGCTCTGTGGCTGATGGTCAGTGCATTTTCTCTTCTTGCGCTCTCCCCGGCAAGCGAGAGTCCAACAACTGGCGGCATGTCTCCCAAACAGACGCCCCTTACAACCTCCTGCTCGGCACCTGAGTATCGCCAGTTTGACTTCTGGATCGGGGATTGGATGCGTTTGAAGAGGATAGCGGGAAGAAGGTCGCGCGCGTTCAGGTCGATCGCATTCTCGATGGGTGTGTCTTGCGGGAGGACTATCAAGGGGCAAACGATGTGGAGGGTCAGAGCTTCACGATTTACGACGCGTCAAGAAAGTTGTGGCACCAGACTTGGGTAACCAATCGTGGCGTTCTTCTGCAGATCGAAGGAACTCTGCAAAGCGGGACAATCGTCCTGACGGGAGTGGATCACAAACGCAGCGAACTCGTTCGCGGAACGTGGAAGCCGGCAGGGGACGAAGTCCGCGAGACTGCGGCAGTTTCGTCTGATGCTGGCAAAACATGGAAACCGTGGTTTGATCTTCTGTTCCGCCCCCATAAGCCGTGACTTGACCGCAGGCATGGCAACTGGGATTTGGGTGAGGTGCGATCCCGAGAGAGGATTCTCCTGTTTCCCACCTGTGCGGAGATAGCGTGAAGGAAGTGATTGTGACCACGGCAATTCATCATCGCGCCCTGCCCACTACGTCGATTACGGGGAACGTGGAGCGCACTCTCAATGACACGCTGAACGGTGCTGGAGCAGAGGCAACTGTACTTGAGGGTAAACCGTTTCAGGGTCAGCGCATAAGTACATCTTCCACCCTGTGAATCCAGCCGCCGACCGGCGAATTGCTGTATCCGACCCTGACGGCAGCGCCATCTTGCCTTTTGCCTCAACACCGGAAATTGCGTCCATCACGAGCACGTATTCATGATGGGATAACGAAGGCCGCTGGGCGTAAAGCCGATTGAGAATAGCGTATATCTCACACAATCTCGGTCACACACGCACACGGTTGATGAGGATTTGCTCTATCTCGAGGGATCCTTTCGCCAGGCGCGTTGCGCGCTGGAGGTTGCGCCAACTGAGACTTCCGTTGCGCCAAGCGCGAAAGTACATCGGCAGCTTCACTCTTATGTCGTTGACAGCGCGCCGAAGACTCAGGATCAGTCCGCCGCCGCGCAAGGTTTCTAGGGATGGAACGGTCGCCAGATTTGACCCTTGCCGGTTCGGCAATACTCTCCTCAGGATCAGGAGGACAGCTCTCCTGGCACTTGGTTGAGAGAGTGCCAAAGCCAGCAAAGTGGGGACCCTGTGGCCCACCCGACGCTCGGCCCAGATTTGCTCGTAGGCAAGATGCTGAAGCCGCTCGAATTCCGGCGGTGGGGGAACTCTATCAAAGAAACTGAGGGGAATCGGAGTATGGAAACTGTCGCACACAATCTTTAAAGTAAGGTGAACCCAGTCGCCATACCCCCTTCTTATGGTCTCGGAAGCGATCCAGTCCCAATCCAGTCGATCCCTGTGCAACGCCACCCACAGATGGACATCCAAAAGTGGCCGAAGGCCCAGCTCAAAGATGTGGTGTCGCGCTAGGTGCATCACCAAGTGGAATAGAAACTCGTGTTTTTCAAGGGTGTGAACCCGGAGCCCATCCACTTCAATCTCCTCAGCACCTTCCCACACACGAGCAGTATTGACAGGGAACCATGGCGCCGCCATTTCCAGTTGTGTGTGCACCTCGATGTTGGAACCGGTGCCAGGTTTCTGCAGCGGAAGCGAGTTCTCGAACTGACTTGTGCGGCGTGACCGAGCGGGCTCGGCAAGGCCTACCGGATTCGCAAATTTGTAGCGTTCCGGGCACCTGAACCCTGCCGCGAAGGTCAGCTCCAGTGCTTTGTCCAAGTCCTCTGGACGCACCAGTAGATCAATATCGGACATGGGCCGAAGTGAGTGATGGGGATAGGCGGCGAACGCAAGTACCGGGCCTTTCAACAAAAGAAAATCGACATTGTGTTTTGAGAAAGCTTCGACAAGGTGATGCAATTCAAAGCGATGTCGCAGCCATTGCACGGCTGTGAGCCGGCGATGATTCAGCGTCTGCTCCCATAGTGAGGTTGGGCACTGGCCCTCCAAACCGAGGCGTGCGAGCTTGTAACCAACATAAGCGTAAAGATCTGGGGGAATAATCGTCAACAGCCGTACCCAGTCGATTTGGGCTGCCTGCCAACGGAGCACCTCGTCCTGAGGAGAGTCACGCTGGCCAAGCAATTGGAGCAGAAACTCGCGCTCAGCCGAAAAATCGCAACTGTGCTTTGCGACTGGATGCTCGGAGGGGAGGCCCGAGGGTGGCGCAAGGCATGCAGCACCAACCCACGGGTGGGAGATACCTTCTTCGGGAATATGGGCACTCACTTGCTCCCGAAATGTTTCGCAAGTCGCCGACGTCGAAGCTTGTGGATTGCTATCGCGAGAAGTTGCCGCCTGGTCGATTCGCATCGGCTCATACACATATTGTTGGCCTCCGGCCGAGCGATGACGCAGGGCATAGCGCTTGGCAAGCCCGACAAATCTTAGCCCTACCCGGCGAATCTCGATCATGCGTGCGGCAAACCAGTATGAAAAAGCTGGATTCAGTCGCAGCAAAGTTACAACCATTCCACATATCGCGGATGCCAGCAACCGGGAGCCACGCGCACGAGTCACCGGCGGCCCGACTGGTTGCCATCGCCCGCTGTTTTGAGACTCCGTCACAATGCCCATGACAGATGTGGCGAGGACGGGCGCGTCACAGCAGACTGTTGTATCCCCACGAGTGATCAGATAATGATTGTCATTCGAAGTCGCGGACCGTACCAAGCGATGCACAACAAGCCTGTCTTTGGCGATGTAGGAAACGATCTGGCCAGGCACAAAATTGTCCGCAGCCCTGAAACGGATGCGGATTCGTGAGCCCTCCGGCAAGGCGCTGCCCATGCTTCCGCCGCGCACACAGGTCTCGATTTCTCGCGAACTCTTCCTTAGCAGGCTCGAAAGGGCCAATAGCCGCTCCCCGTCGAAATCTGTGTCGCGAACTGGAACGTGCTCGTTCATTGCGTGGCTACATGTGATTCTGGAGTCAGGAACGGTCCAATGGACTGGCGAACGAAGGGATCCTTGAACGCCCAAATGAGCCCGTCCAGATAAAAGTGAACCAGGGCCAGTGAGTTCCAAAGGATGACGTAAGACATGCGAATGCCAAGCCAACTACTGCCCCTGTCTGCCACAAAAAAGACTAATCCGACAGAAACCAACGCGAGCAACAGAAGCGGAGTTCTCGTACTGATCGAGGAAAGCATCCTTTGACGTCCCGAGCCCTCCGGTGTGGAGTACTTCCTGCGGTTGAGCAACCAGACGATGCCTAGGTACTGCAAATAGTGCCCCATGAGCATGCCAGCAGTGGCAAGATTCAAGTCGCGGACCCAGAGGTAGGGGTGGAAGAGCAGCAAGCTGGACAAAACAAAGGTGAGCTCGGGAGTGCGCATCGGTTTCGCGCGTTGCCTAAGACTATTGAAGTAGAG
>JBAVHY010000458.1:0-2710 GCA_049686315.1 Candidatus Acidiferrum sp.
GTGTACACCTGAACCTCCCACCCAATCATGTCATCCCCTCCCTGCGCAGCCTTTAATTTACTTCTCCGGGTTGGGTGAGTCATTCAAAAATCTCCGAGCCCGCATCGATCGAGGCGGTTCGTAATCCCAATACCTCCCGTGCGCGGTCTTGGCCGCGCGCTTGTCCGTTCAGCTCCGCCGGAGGATCATAATTCCGAGTGGGCGATTAGCGCCGGAGAAGCGAACTCCTGCCAAAACCACATGTACGGTAACGCCACTATACGTCCACTGAGAGGCAAATGCTGCCTCCACTGTATTGCTGACGGAATACAAGAATATGGACGCTTACTTGGAGAGCAGGTTGCACCAGCATCTAGCTGCCAATACGCCGGGCTTTGTACAGCAGGGGACTGTAAGGCTAAAGCCCGAAGACCTTTTCGAAACCTTCAATACGCAGGTATTTCAGGAAGAGCCGGACACGAGCACGGGACTCAAGCTTCTCACCAAACAATAGACTTCTCCCTGATTAACGTTACCGGAAACTAAGACATTAAGCCTGTTGCGGGAACGGAAAAGGCTTGGCCATCTCCAGCATGGGATGATGGTATTTTTCGTGGGCGAACTCACGCGCAATCCGCCATCCTTGACGAGAATAGAACTGTACCGCGACCAGATTCGACTTAACGACGCGAAGGCGGCACGTCTGGCAACCGCGAGCAGCTATCTCGGATTCACCTTGTGCGAGCAGCCTCATTCCGACACCTTGTCGCCGGTACTCCGGAAGCACCCAAAGGTCATCAACCCACTCCTGGTGCGTTATTATCACCCCGAGAATCTTCGCATCAGATGCTGCTACCCATGCCAGCGGCCAGTCCTCGTCTTTGAACTCCAAGGGGACAGGATTCGGAGCGAAAAGGTCTTTAAACGTCTCGGTCGCTACGATCTCTATGAGGTCTCGCACTGAGTCGTACTCGTGGGGTCGCGGTCGCCGGATAGCCACCTCGATGGGCATGCACCTATCTTAAGCTTTTGAAGCAAGTCCTGGTATACGCCGTTCACATCCATGTGGAATCTGTCGCGAGGGCGTGCCGGTCAAGTGGACGAGAACCCCACGTATCAGGGCCCTGATGGAATCTTGCCTTCAGCCGAGCTCAAGAAATGCTAGGTCAGTCATCTCCTAGCCTGTGAAAACGAACCGAGGAGGACTGCTTTAGACAAAAAGGATCGCTTCGTGTGTCATATATATGAAGCTTGAAGCGCTCAGGAAGAAGCCGTTGCAAACAACAAGGCTCACAAGGGGCGAAGTGAAGTCTATGTACGAGAAGCACGGCGCGGCGCTGGCGGCCTATGCGTGCTCCTGCGGTCTTGACCATGGTTCTGCGGAGGATGTGGTGCACCAGCTGTTTTTGAAGCTACTAGGCGAAAAGACTTTCATTCCGCAAACACCATTGGCCTATTTGTACCGCTCAACGCGGAATCGGTCCCTCAACCTGCGAAGGGACCGACAGCGCGAATCCGGCTTGCAGGTCACAGAATCTTGGTTCGTCCATTCCGGCAAGAATCAGGACGAGGTTCTTAGCTTGCAGGAGGCATTGAGGGAGTTGCCGGAGGAACAGAGAGAAACGGTGTTCCTAAAGGTTTGGAGTGGGATGACGTTGCTTGAGATCTCCGAGGTTACTGAGACGCCGTTAAATACGGTGGCGTCCCGGTATCGCTACGCACTGGAAAAACTGCGCGAGCGTTTGGGCAAACATTTTCAGGGACGAGGATAAGCCATGGGTCCGTATGACGAGGAAACGGAACGTTATTTGAAGGAATTTCGGCCAAAGGAAATTCGTGAACTCGAATTTACGCCGCAGCCTAGAACTACTTTGTGGAGGCGGTTGGCTGCAGCGGCTGCCGTCGCGGTGTGCACGGGAGGGCTAATCTGGTTCGCACACCGTGAATTAACGCGGTCGAAAGAAGTTGCGAATGTTCAGGTGCCAAATGTGGGCGTCGCAAGCCAGCGACAGTATCCGACTACCCTTGCCCTGACCATGCTTGCCTTGGCGGACAACCACAAATTTGAGGCTTTATTGACGGAAGAGTCGCGAAAGTCACTGCCGAGGTTTCAGGGAGAGCAGAGCACCCTGAAAGTCTTGGCAAAGGACTGACGGACCAAGAGAGGCAACCGTGAAACCTAAAATGCTCGTGGCGAGTATTCTCTTGCTGGTCAGTGCCTACGAGGCGCGGCCACAAGGGAAGTATCCACCGCAAACTAGGAATGCAGCGCTGCGCTACTGGATGGCATTTGCAGAGATGCAGGACCCACCAGTGGAAAAGGTGACACAGGACATTCTTGAGAAGACAGTCGCAGGAGAAGTACCGTGGGATGAGAAAAAACTGGGGCCGCTTTTGGATGCGAATGACTCAGCGATTCGAATGATGCAACGTGCAACGAAACTTCCGGATTGCGATTGGGGAATAGAGTACGACCGTGGGCCGCGTGCTTCGATTGCGTATGCGCCGAGGGCCCGCGTGCTGGCACGGCTGAATACGGTTGAAGGCATTCGGGAAATGGCGAAAGGAGATTCCCAAGCAGCGGTGGACACATGGCTTGCTGGCATTCGATTCTCGGAGCATCTGGCAAACGGAGGCTCACTGATTTTTTCACTGATAGCAAAGAGTGCGCTCTTGCCAAATCTGCGGGCTCTTACGACTGAGGCGAAGCATGGTCATCTAAGTGACTCTC
>JBAVHY010000459.1:0-12592 GCA_049686315.1 Candidatus Acidiferrum sp.
CGACCGGTCAAGCGGCAGTCTGCCACCAAGTCATCGAGCTGCGGATAGATGGCTGCCTCGACCGTAAGCGTCCGCGGTTCGTTCCGATAGAACTTAAACGGTGCAATGAAGTTCACGTTTTCGATCGCGGCAACATGCCAGCCGGGAAGCAGGCATAGCGCGGCTTCGGCAAACGCCTCGATGCCCATGACGCCGGGCAGAACGGGTGTGCCATCGATTTGATGATCGTGGAGAAAAGGCTGAACGGAAGGGTCCAATGTTGTTTCAATGGTGAGCCCTCGCTGCAGGCTCATGCTTGCGGCCATGCCGATCATCGGTCCTTTTGCCGGTGAGTTGTTCGTGGCTACAAGCGCTGATGGGACCAGCCCTCCTGTGGCATCCCATTCGTTCAGCAGCACGCCGAGACGCTCGCCGACGACAATTTCGCCATTAGCGCCACCGGCAGTGAGTTCGCGGCGAATCAAGGGGATTCCCGCCTCAGGTGGCAACATATCGATGCCTGCCAGTTCCATCATTTTGGGGATTGAACCGCGCGTAGCCATGCCCACGCCTCCCCACGCGGTCCAATCGATGACGATGCCGCGCGTTGCGGGGCGCGTAGTGCGGAAGCTCGAGGTGATCTTGCACAACAGGTCGTTGGCGGAACTGTAATCGGTTTGCCCGGCGTTGCCGAAGCGCGCCGCAATCGAGCTGAACGCCACCGTCGCCCCAAGGGGCAGGTTGCCGATAGCGTGAAGCAGATTGAACCAACCATCGCTTTTCACGTCAAAGACGAGGTCGAATTCGCGCGCATCTTTGTCCGGAAGGAAGTGACTGCGCTCGGTGCCAGCGGCGTGCAACAGCACGTCGATACGGCCACTGCGCACCCGCACTTGGTCAATGATTTTGCCTACAGCCTCCGCGTCGGTGAGATTAACGCTGAAGTAGTGTGCTGTGCCTCCCGCAGCTCGTATGGCTGCGATGGCGCTGTGTGCTGCTTGCGCTCGCTCCAGTGCCGCCAGTTCTTTTTCAACCAAGGCCGGCGTGGCGCGCTCCCCGTGTGCTTGGATGCGTGCGAACAGATCGCGCTTGAGCCCATCCTTGTCGGTCGCGAAGCGGGTGAGATCGGGATTCTCCGGGTCAGGCTCGGGCACGAGGTCGAGGAGGTAGAACGTACCTCCAGAAGCCGCCGCCAAATCAGCCGTGATGGCCGAAACGATGCTCCCGGCCGCGCCGGTGACGAGAAACACGGTGTTGCTGTCCAAGGTAAGACCGGGCTTGCCGTCGGCCGCGAGTTGTTCTTGCAGGCCAACCGTCCAACGGAGTCCATCTTTATGACCGATTTCGATCGCGCCTGGATCGCGCAGGGTTTCCTCAATCAAGAGTTCGGCAACCTCTGACGGCGTTTGTTCCGCTGCAAAGTCGACTGCCTTGACCAGTGCGTTGCTGCGCTCGCGCTTGTACGTTTTGGTGAAGCCCACGACCGCGCCACCTAATGGCGTCGTAGCTCCAGCCTTATCGTAGCCATGCTGTCCTCCCAGCCGCGTTGCCGACACGAGGAACGTGCCCGGGGCAGTAATCTGCTCGTACAAAATGCGCATGGTGACATAAAGCGATTTGACACGTACCTGCAGGGCCTGATGCCAGGCGGCGAGGTCCATATCACGAAGGTCTCCCTCGTTGTCCAGCGCGGGCAGCCAGTACACGCCATGCACCGGCCCCGTGGCCATCCAGCTCTTGAGCCAACTCGCCAACTCGTCAGCATTGGCCCTATCTTTGAGGCGGAGAACTTCTACGCCCATCTTCTGCAGATGTTGTGCCAGCGCATCTCCTACTCCATATTTGTCCGGCATAATAACCACTCGGCGTCCGGACCCCAGGGTCACACCGGTTGGCCTGCAAAGGTCTAGAGACGGGCGCAAGTTGGGAACGGGTACGCGGCGCGGAATGCGATTAGTAGAGTCGAAACTGGCGGGAATCGGACGCACAGTCGTAACCGGCTTCGAACCCGCGGATGCGGGCACCACCGGTTTTTCCTGCGCCGGTTCTTGTTTCTCTTGCATGACGGAAGAGCGTAGAGCCGGCGCTTTGGTTAAGCCAGGCTGCCTGTCGCGAGCGAACTTGATTACGTGAGCCAGGGTTGGGAAGTCGCGCAGTTTGAGATTTTCATCGCGAGGAATGTTGTACGCAGCCCGTACCGCGGCGAACATTTCCGCCTGCTTGACGGTGTCGATGCCGAGGTCTGCCTCCAGATCGAGGTCCAAGTCCAACATATCTTTGGGATAGCCCGACTTCTCGGCCACGATATCCAGCACCTTCTCTTTAATCTCGTCAATCAGAACGTCCGAGGATGTTTCGGCCACCACAGAGGGCGGCGCGGGTGCAGAGGGAGCGCTGGCAATTGGTGAGGAGGGAGCTACAGGCACCCCGGCCAAGTCGGGGCGCTTCTCATACACGAAACGGATCACGTGGGCCAAGGTGGGGTAATCGCGCAGTTTGCGGTTCTCATCGCGCGGAATGCTGTAGATCTCGCGGATGGCCGCGAACATCTCGGCTTGTTTCACCGTGTCGACGCCAAGGTCCGCTTCCAGATCGAGATCGAGGTCCAGCATGTCCTTGGGATAGCCAGTCTTCTCCACCACCAACGCGAGAATGCGTTCCTTGACGGGATCGCCGGCGACAACTTGCGCAAGTGCCACGGCGGGAGTCGGTTTCTCAGCGACTACAGTCGTCGCTTTCGGCGTGGCGGGTTGGACTTCTTCCTTTGCGGCCGCCGAGCCTACACCCAAGTCAGGGCGCTTCTCATGCACGAAGCGGATCACGTGCGCCAATGTTGGGTAATCGCGGAGCTTGCGGTTCTCGTCGCGCGGAATGTTGTAAGCCTCGCGGATAGAGGCAAAGACCTCCGCCTGTTTGACTGTGTCGACACCGAGATCCGCCTCGAGATCGAGATCCAGGTCCAGCATGTCTTTCGGATATCCGGTTTTCTCGGCTACCAGAGCCAGTACTTTCTCTTTCACCGGATCGCCCTTCGCCGCCGGTTCTGGAGGTGCGGAAAAAACGGGAGCGGAAACTTGAACTCTGGAGAGTGGTTCAACCGCTGCGATGGGTGGTGGCGTCGGTCTAGTATCTGGGAGTGGTGCCGGTGGCAACGCTTGCGGCGCGCGGGTTGGCGCGATCGCTTTTGCTGGTGCGGTTCGTGACTCTTGAGCGACTTCGGGGACCCGCGTCTCCGACGCTTTGTCGCGCACACGCAGTGTGCGGTGAACTATTTCCAGATCGGCGCTCGGATGGCCGGCAACGCTGCTCAACCAAGCACTCCAGGCGGTGGCATCGGCGATGCGATAGACATAGCCCAAAGCGTTCGGGCTGGGACGGACCCCTTCTTTCGTCTTCATCCAACGCAGCAGCATCATGCTGATCTGCGAACCGAACCCTGCTCCCAGGTGCAACGCGTACTCGACCGGATACACCCCACCCTTCGACAGGTTCAATTGTCCCAACTCCGGGTCAATTTCTTTGAAGTTGGCGACCGGGGGTACGCAACCGGTTTCCAGTGCTTTGACGGCGACAACATCTTCGATGCCGCTGCCCATGGCGTGACCAGTGAGGCCTTTGGTGTTGGCGATCACGATACGATCCGCGGCCTCTCCAAAAACGCGACGAAGCGCGTGGATTTCGGCCGAAGCACTGCCCCCGCGCGCCGGCGTGTAGGTTTCATGCGACACGAAAACGGTCTGCGGCGCTATTTGGTGACGCGAAATGTTGCCGTGCGCTTCGGCGTTGGCCAGCAGAGTCTCCATCACCTGGCCGATGTGCTGGACATCGAGGCGAGTGCCGTGGAAAGCGCTGTTGCCGGTCGCGGTGGCCAACACCTCGCAGATCGGCCGTATTCCTCGTTCATGTGCGGCCTCGGCACTCTCCACCACCAGCGCTGCGGCTCCCATGCCAATAATCATGCCGTGCCGCCGGCGATCAAAGGGAATGGCAGCATCCGCAACCACCTCGTCGGTGGCTGCCGCTCCGCTGGCCAAAAAGCCGGCGCCCATCCAATCGATCAGATGGTCGGAGGTCACGTCGTCGGCCGAGACGACAATCACCCGGCTGCAACGTCCGGCGCGAATCCAGTCTTCCGCCAGCGCCACCGCCTGTGTAGTGCTGGCGCAGGCAGAGTTGATCTGTGTGTTGGGACCACGGGCACCGATGAATTCGGCGAATTGCGAATGTCCCATGGACAGGACTCGCAATAAGAAACGCCGGTTGAACACGTACGGCTCTTTCTGGATGGCAACGCGCAGTTCGTCAATGCGGCGGTTAAGCTCCAGCACCAGGATGGAATGGCCATTCCCTTCGACGGCACGGGCGAGCAGGCTTTCCAGCATGGCCACTTGCTCGCGGCGTTCGTGGTCGGCATAATAGCGCGACATCTCGTCAGCAAACGAGTCGCATCCCGGGAAAGCAGAAGCGAAAATGACTCCGGTATCGTCGCGCAGAGTTTCGGGCAATGCCCAACGATCCTGTAATTGCGTGCCTTTGGTAGTTGTTTTATAGCGCATGACAAGGGGGATACCGGCGTCGCGCAAGGCATCAATGCCCACAGCGATCGCCAGTTGCGTGGCACGGTCCAGTGCGGCTACGCGTTCGGAGGAAATGCCAAATTCTTCTTCCAGATTGAAAGCGCCTCCGCGGCCCGCCAGCTTGATGACGTCCGCAACACTGGTGATGGTGTCAAACCTGGGTTCGCCGTTTTCGCTCTTCACCAGGCGCGTAATGTGTTTGTCCAGCATGGCGCGCCGGAACCGCGTGGGGATCGGGTCGATGAGTTGATCCCCCCGCAAAATGCGGGCGATGTTGGCATCGTCGAAGATGTGTTCGGTTCCGGGCAGGCCTAAAGCCGCCCCGGTGATGACCACCGGAACGGAGGCGGAAACGCGATTTTGGCCGTGGTAGATTTCGTAGCCACGATCGAGAATACCGGCGAACAAACGGCCGAGATCGTTGTAATGATGGCCGTTCGATGGCGCGACTCCGGAGGCTAGGGCTTCCGTTGAGGACGCAGCGACCGGGATTGGTTTAGGTGTTTCCATCGGAGAGGAAAGAACCCGCGCGATCGTCGCCATAGGCTCGTGCGAGCCTTCCGCAGTTCCGCGCCCGAGCCCCGCGGCATAAAGGCCGCACAACGCCTGGTTGAACGCGGCGATATCGCCGACTTTGGGATGATTGGTGAATAACGAAACTACATCGCTGTGGGCGCCAAGCACATCCTCGGCAAATCCCTGCAACGCTTTCTTCGGCCCAACCTCAACAAAAGCGCGAGCGCCGGCATCGTAGAGTGTACGCAAGCCCTTAACAAACTGGACAGGAGCTGCAACCTGCTGCGTAAGAATGTCCAGCATTTGAGGCACGACGTCAGGCCCCGAGGGATAAAACTCGCCGTTTGTGTTCGCAACAATGGGCAAACGTGGTGATTGAAGATGCAGGCGCTCCAGAACTTCCCGCAGAGGCTTGCTCGCTCCGGCC
The DNA here is from genome assembly GCA_049686315.1 of Candidatus Acidiferrum sp. Taxonomy (GTDB): domain Bacteria; phylum Acidobacteriota; class Terriglobia; order Acidiferrales; family UBA7541; genus Acidiferrum. Next base: position 5,500 of record JBAVHY010000459.1, read on the forward strand.
ACGATCGAGGTGTGGAAAGCATGACTCACGGTTAACGCGGCCACTTCGTAGCCGGCCTTTTTGAAGGCATCCATGGCTTGCTCAACTGCCAGGCTTGCGCCGCCGACAACCGCCTGGCGGTTGCTGTTTACGTTGGCGATCACCACGTAGCCCTTAATGGCCTTGAGAATTCGCTCGACTTCTTCCAGCGGCGCAAACACCGCGGCCATGCGGCCGTTGTCTTCCATCGCCACGCTGGTCATTCCTCGTCCGCGGGCGCTGACGGCTTCCAGCGAATCCGCAAAGGGGAGGGCCCCGGCGGCGACCAGCGCTCCGTACTCACCCAGACTGTGACCCATGGTGAAGTTGGGTTCAATGCCGTATGCGGCCAGCAGCCGGGTCAGCGCGAGGTCGGTTGCCAGCACGGCTGGTTGAGTAATCGCCGTTTGGCGCAGATCGTCTTCCGCCTTGGCAACGGCATTGGTGTCGGCCAAGTCGATGAAGATAAATTCGCTGAGCGGTTTGCCGAGCAGCGGCGTCATCACGCGATCGGCTTCGGCGAAGGTTTCAGCCACTATCGGCTCCGTCGCCCGGAGCGACTCGAGCATATTCACGTACTGCGAACCTTGGCCGGTATAAAGGAACGCCACCTTGGGAGCTGGGCCATGACCACGAAAGATGCCTTGCGCGCGCAGGGCTTTCCACACCGCTGGCTGGTTGGCGGCCATCGCCTTGAGCGCATTGCCTGCTTTGTCCGCGAGATCAGTACTGTTGGTATAGTCGATGACCAGGCGCTCGGGCGCGCGCAGGTCTGCTTCACACGGGGCAATTGGTGCCGGTGCACGGCCTGCTTTGGCGTCCTCCCGCACCACGCGCAAGCGCTCGGAGAGAGCGGCTTCGTCAGCGGCGCCGATAACCAGTGCTCCGCGTAACGGAGCTTTGAAATGAGAAGAATTAGAAATCGGGGAAACATTTTCGGCATTCATGATTTGCATTGGATCTTTCACTTTCGACGGTGTCTCACTGACCGTCACCGATCGCTTGCCGTTTCCGTTCAGCCGGCCGGGAATGTATTCTTCGAGCACGGCATGAAAATTCGTGCCGCCAAAGCCAAAAGCACTCACACCGGCGAGGCGTGTGGAATCCGCGGGGACGGTCCACGGTTTCAGAGTGGTATTGACGTAGAGCGGCGAATGCGCAAAGTCGATATCCGGATTGGTATGCTCGCAGTGCACGCTGGGCGGCAGTACCTTGTCCCGAAGCGCCAGGGCGGTCTTCAGTAATCCTGCAGCGCCCGCCGCGCCTTTAAGATGCCCGATGTTCGATTTAACCGAGCCGAGCGCTACGGAGCCTACCGGGAGATGAAAACTGCCAAGCACATCCGCCATGCTTTGCACTTCGACAACGTCACCGACACGCGTCGATGTGCCATGGCCTTCAAAGTAAGTTACGGTAGCGGGCGATAGACCGGCGTTCTGCCAGGCGCGCTCGATGGCCAGTTTTTGGCCGATGGGATTGGGCGCGGTGATGCCTTTTCCTTTGCCGTCGCTGGCTCCCCCGATGCCGCGAAATACGGCGTAGATTTTGTCGCCGTCGCGCTCAGCGTCGGCCAGCCGTTTCAGTACAAAGATGGCGGCGCCTTCGCCCATCACGAAACCATCCGCTCCCTCCGCATAGGGGCGAGTGCCAGTCGCGGAAAGTGCGCCGATCTTGCAGAACTTCACAAAGGTAGATGCACCCATGTTGCGGTCAACGCCGCCGGTGATGACAGCGTCAAAGTCGTTCGCGATCAATCCTTCCGCCGCGGAGCTGATTGCGGCCATCGCCGAAGCACACGCAGCATCCACCACATAATTGGGGCCGTGAAAGTTAAAGATGTTGGCGATTCGGCCGGCAATGCAATTGGCCAATTCTCCGGGCATGCTGTCTTCCGTAATTTCCGGAAGATGTTTGCCCATGCGGTCGTGCAATTCACGGGTGATTTCGCGGCGCACCCCCTCCGGCAGTGCGGCAAAAGTGGCACTCGCCTGCAACTCCTGCGCATATTCCGGGAAGTACACGCGCAACGCCGTGAAATAGTGTCTTTCCCCAGCCATGGCATTGCCAAGGATCACCCCTGTTCGATCGGAGTTCAGCGGCCGATTGGGGTAACCATAGTCCTCGAGCGCTTCACGCGTGCAGGCGATGGCCCATTTCTGAGTCCCATCCATGGCATTGACGACGCGCGGTGGCACCGGAAGATGCCACTTAATAGGGTCCCACGTGAACTCGCGCACCCAGCCGCCAATCTTTGAATAAGTCTTATCCGGCACACTGGGATCCGCATCGTAATAAAGCGCTGGATCCCAGCGATCGGGAGTAACGGCGGAGATGCTGTACCGGCCGTTTTTCACGTTTTCCCAAAAAGCCGGCGCGTTGGGTGCGTCGGGCAAAATGGCTCCCGCTCCCACAATGGCGATGGCACGATAAGAAGTGTTTTCCATGACGAGACTCCTGCGAGGATCGCTCGTTAAACGCTACGCGGCCACTTGGCTGCGCTTTGCCGCACGGCCGTAAAGTACGTCTGCTATGTAATCCAGGTCAGCGATGAGGCCCGACTGCGCGCGATGAATGGCGGACAATCCCAAACTGGTTTCAAACCCGGCCATCTCCGCATCGCTTATGCCACCGGCTCCGACAACCCAGCGCAAGCCGTCTTCCGCCACCTTGAGCGCGGCTTCGCGGGCAAAGACTCGGCTGAGCGCGGCGAGCGCCGTGGCGTCAAAGCGCCGATTCGCTTTTTCGTGTAACTTGCTTTCGAGCAAAAGGGCCGCGCGACGGGACAAACTTCCAGCACACTCGGCATAGGCGATCAGCTCGCCGAGTCGCAGAAGAATATGTTGATAACGGGTGAGGCGCGCCACGCGTGCTTTTTCCATAATTTCGGCCAACGCGTGCATACCTAGTGCCGCTATATCAGCGCCCACGCCCGGCTGGCGCGCATGCAACGCTTCGAATTCGCGTGCTCGCTCGTGATAATGCTGGCCGCGGGTTTTGAGGTGAGACTGCCAGCGGTCGCGGCTGATGGTCATCTCCATGATCTCGGAGGTGCCTTCGTAAATCGTGGTGATGCGCACGTCGCGGCTGATTTTCTCCACCATGTATTCATGCGTGTAGCCGTAGCCACCGAGCGCCTGGATACTGGCCTCGGCGGCACGATTGCCGGCTTCCGTCGCCATGTACTTCGCGATCGCGCCCTCGGTGTTTAGGCTGCCTTCGCCAGCGTCAATGCGCTCCGCGGTTTCCTCGATATAGGCGCGGGCAGCCTCCAGGTGGGCCACGTGCGGGACGATTAGCTTGTGCGTGTATCCTTGCTTTTGCGAGAGTGGCGCCCCCGCCTGGATACGCTTGGTGGAGTACGGAATCGCTCGATCGAGCGCGGCCCAGCCGGCCCCCAGTCCGAATGCCGCTACCATCAGCCGCGTATAACCGAATACCGCCTGCGCTTGATTCAACCCCTGGCCTTCGACTCCACCGACGAGCCGGTCAGCTTCGACATAGACGTCGTTGAACGCAAGCGCCGCCGTATTACTCAGGCGGATTCCGTGCTTATCTTCCGGCTCGTCGTGGGTGAAGCCCTTGGCACCTTTCTCCACGATGAACCAGCTCGGACCGCTGGGCGTATTCGCCAAAACCGTGTAGGCATCCGCCACTCCGCCGTTGCTGATCCACTGTTTGTTCCCATTGATCTTGTAACCGACGACGCGGCCGTCCTGGCTGACTGGGTCCGCCGTAGTGCGAAGCGCCCCCAAATCGCTGCCGGCTTCCGGCTCCGTGGCGCCGTAGGCGAACAACAAACCTTCCTCGGCGATACGGGTCAACCATGTTTTCTTCTGCTCCGGAGTGGCGCCGACGGTGATCGGATCACTGCCCAAAAACGTGGCCAGCACGGCGGTGGCGACGCCCAGATCGATGCGCGCCATCTCCTCGCAAACGCAATACACATCGAAGGCCCCGCCCCCCATGCCACCGAATTCTTCCGGAATGAACAGGAGTTGAATGCCTAACTGGTCCGGGCTGCACATATCGCGGACAACATCGATCGGACATTCATCGCGTTCATCCAGTTCCTGGAGCACCTCGTCGGGCAAGCGCTTCTTGGCAAAGTCCTTGAGCGATTTCAAACTCAACTTCAGCGTTTTATTTGCGATCATGGGCGGACCCTCACTTTGCTGCAACGTTGCGCATTTCACGGACTTTATTGGTCAATCCCGGCAAGAACTCCAGGATGTCGTCGACAATTCCGATATCGGCCATCTGGAAGATCGGAGCCTTCAGATTCTTGTTTATGGCAATCAGGAACGGACTGCCTTTAATGCCTGCCAGATGTTGGAACGCGCCACTGATGCCACATGCCAAATAGACTTTGGGCTTGACCGTTTTCCCGGATGAACCCACCTGACGCGACTTCTCCATCCACTTGGCATCGACCACGGGTCTCGAGCAGCTCACCGCGGCACCCAGAGCGTCAGCCAGCTCCAGCGCGATGGCCACATTTTCCTTTTCCTGGATGCCGCGACCGATGGAAACCAAAACGCTGTACTTGGTGATGTCCACATCGCCGGCCTCGGCGACGATTGTTTCTAGATAACGCCGGCCTGCGGCAAGAGAGCTCACCTCATCTGATTTGTCGACGATGCGGGCTTGCCCTGTTTTTATCTCTGCCGCCTTGAATGCGCCCGGGCGTACCGTGAGGACCGCGCCCGATGAAATGTCACACCGGACATGAGCACTCACCTGTCCGCCGAATTCCTGGCGAACTACATTAATATTGGTGCCCTCCACGCCGGTGATATCGAGCACGTCAGAAACGAAAGTGGAATTGATCTTGATGGAGAGCCCCGGCGCCAGATCAATTCCGAAATGTTCATGGGCGGCCAACACAATGCTGTTGCTCGGCAGGACTTGCTGCAGGGCTTTGCGAACCAATTCGGCATTGGGGTACGCAAGCGCTTCATTTGCGATTTTCCAAACCTCGGGATAGGAAGCGCCGAGGGTATTGCACGCGGCATCGAGGTCCGTCCCCCAACCGGTGAGAATCGCTGTTGGCAAAGCAGTGGAATCGATCTTGCGCGCCGCGGTTGCCAGTTCGAATGCGGAATCGCTAGCGATGCCGCTTTTGTGGGCGATGTAAGCGAAGATGCGAGCCATTATTTCAACCCTCCTTTGGCGGTCACTAACTCCAGAACTTTGTCGATGTTTTCTTCCCGGCTGCCGTGCAGAATTTCCGCGCCCTTGCCCAATGGAGGGACGAAGTAGTCGACTCGCTTCACTCGTGCTGCGGCCGCCCCCACCGCGGTTTCGTCAATTCCCAGTTCCGATGCGTTGAAAACCGGGATGGGGATGGAGGCCACTTGCCGAATGCCTCGCATGCCGACATAACGTGGTTCATTGATGCCGGTTTGAATCGAGAGCACGCATGGCAACTCAATCTCATAAAACTCCTTGTTGCCGCCTTCGATTTCCCGGCTGATTTTCAGCTTGCGGCCTTCCAGCAGCTCAATGGAATTGACCAGAGACGCGAAGGGATAGTCGAGCAGCGCCGCCAGCATTCCGCCGATCTGGGCGCCACCGTCCTCAGCCTGGACTCCGGTCAGAATCAGGTCGTAGTGCCCCTTCTGAACGAAAGCCTTTAAAATTGTGGCGATGCCCTTGCCGTCCGATCCGTGGAATACTTCGTCCGTGATCCGCACTCCATGGTTCGCGCCCATGGCCATCTCCCGGCGCAAAACCTCTTCATCATCTTCGCCACCAACCGTGGCGACGGTGACGTTTCCGCCGGCTTTAGCGACGATCTGCAGAGCCTCTTCGACCGCATAGTTGTCCGGCTCGTTGATCGAATAAACCAACTCGTCGGGTACGATTTCGTTTCCGGCACTGTTGAGTTCAATCTCGTTTTCCGAAGTGTCGGGCACTCTTTTGACGCAAACTAAAATCTCCACATTCACCTCCACGAACGGCGCTTAACTCCGAAATTCACTTGGGGCTATTGGAAGAGGCCGTCACCCATTCCTTGATTTCGGCGGCCGGTTCTTGTTGCAGACCTGGGCATGCGCGCGCGATTTGTTGGTCCACCAGTTCCACCAGGTCGATGGCGGTCATTTTCCCTTCCATGCCTGCGACCTTGATCGCATCTTCGATATTCACCATGCAGAACGGGCAGGCGGTAACGATCACATTGGCCCCTGCTTCCGCCGCCATCCGCACTCTCTTCACTCCCATCCTCTGATCTTCTTTCGGCTCGTAGAACAGCATCAGTCCACCACCACCGCAGCAGAAGGAGCGGTCTCGGGAGCGGCTCATTTCGACTCTCTTCAAACCGGGAATGGCGTCCAGCACATCTCGAGGGTGGTCGTAAATATGGTTGTGCCGTCCCAGGTAACAGGGATCGTGGTAGGTGTACACATCGTTTCTGTTTTGCACCGGATTGAACTGGATTTTGCCGGCTTCCACTTCCCTGGCGATCACTTGGCTGATGTGCTCCACGGGCGGCACACCCTTGTAGTCATGTTTCAGTGCGTTGAAGGCGTGCGGGTCGGCCGTCACGATTCGCTGGACTCCGGACGCCCTGATGGCATTCGTGTTGCGGTCCCGCAAGGCCATGAAAAGCGTCTCTTCACCGAACCGCCGGACTTCATGGCCACTATCTTTTTCCGCCGCGCCCAAGATTCCGAAATTCTCTCCAACATGGTTCAGGATTTTCGCCGTTGCCCGCCCGATCGCCTGCATGCGGTCATCGTAGGAGGTAATGCTATCGACAAAATAGAGAGTTTCGGCGCCATTACGAGCGTCAAGCGTTTTGACACGGCAGCTTTGTTGGAATTCCTTGGCGGTTGCCCACTCCCCTCTTTTCTTCTCCGTCTTGCCGTAGGGATTGCCGCGGCTCTCGAGCGCCTTCAGTGGCTTTTGAAGTGATTGGGGCACATTCCCTTCATCGACCATTCCCCGCCGCAGATCGACGATCTTGTCGATGTATTCGACCAGCAACGGACACTCTGCTTCGCAAGCGCCGCAAGTCGTGCAGGACCAGATTTCATCCTGCGAGTAGATGCTGCCCACCAATGCCGTGCCATTG
>JBAVHY010000460.1:0-3503 GCA_049686315.1 Candidatus Acidiferrum sp.
CAGCAGTGCTGCGCCCCTACGCGTTTTGTCGCAGGATTCGTCCGTGTGGGGGAAGAGTTGAAGCGAGCACTGGGATTTGCTTGTTTGCTGCTGACAGGAATGTCTCTTCCGGGGAACGCGCAAAGACGGCCGGTGCTGCCGCAGATTGATGAACCGCATCCTTATTATTACAGGGAATTGTATTTGCCGCAGTTGACGAGCGGGCCCAGCAGTCTGAGCTGGGGGCCGGACTCGCAGGAACTGGTGTATTCGATGGCCGGTTCGCTGTGGCGGCAAAAATTGGATTCGAAAGAGGCGGTGCAATTGACGGACGGGCCAGGATACGACTACCAGCCGGACTGGTCAACGGATGGGAAGAGTGTGGTGTACGTGTCTTACCAGAAGGACGCGATGGAATTGTGGCTGCTGGATTTGGCGAGCGGGAAGTCGAGGCAACTCACGAACGGGGGCGCGGTAAATGTTGAGCCACGGTGGTCGCCGGACGGAAAGAAGATCGTCTGGGTTTCAACGCAATTCAACAAGCGATTTCACATTTTTGCGGCAAATGTGGCGGATGGCGCATTGAGCCATGTGGTGCAGCTGACGGGGGAAACGAAGAGTTCCCTGCCCCGTTATTACTACAGCGCTTACGACATGGAGATCAATCCGGTGTGGACGCGAGATGGAAAAGGGATTTTATTCGTTTCGAACAAAGGACACATCCACGGCACGGGCGGATTTTGGCTGATGAAAGCGGAGCCGGGGGTCGAAGCGCGGGAGATTCACTACGAAGAGACAAATTGGAGGGCGCGGCCTGACTTTTCACCGGATGGCTCGCGGATAGTATACAGCTCGTATCCGGGCAGACAGTGGCACAACTTATGGTTGATGCCTGCGAAAGGCGGCGATGCATTTCCGATTTCCTATGGGGATTGGGATGAAACGAACGTGAGGTGGTCGCCGGATGGAAAGATAATCGCGGCCGTTTCGAATGAGTCCGGCATGACGGAGATTTTCTGGCAGACTGTCCCGGGGGCGAAGAAGCACTATTTGGAGATAGAAAAGCGCAAGTATGTTCAGGCTAGGTCCATTCTGCGACTCCAAATGGGGCGAGGGGCTCCGCACGAAACACCAGCGCGCATTTCGATCACGGATTCTCTGGGCCGCTTTTTTGCGCCTACGGAAGTGCAGATTTACGCCGATGACGGTTTTGACAGAAGCAAACGTTCTATAGAACGACACTATTTTTATGCCTCGAAGCCTGAGACGGAACTGCAAGTACCTCCCGGCAAGTACCTGGTGGAGGCGTCGCGCGGACTGAATGAAAAGCCATTTCGGGCCGAGATTGAAGTGAAGCCGGACGACGCTGCCGAAGTGAGAGTGAAGCTGGAGCGACTGGACTTCGAGCCGGCTGACGGGAAATGGGTTTCTGCGGATTTACACGTGCATATGAATTACTGCGGAACGTACCGGAATTCAGCGGCAGGTCTTGTGACACAGGGCCGGGCAGAAGGCCTGGATATCATCAACGAATTGATAGTGAATAAAGAGCAACGGTTTCCCGACATTGAATTTGCCGCGGAGGAGTGGGTGAGTCCTTCTGGCCCTGACGTGACCGTGGTGAAGGGGCAGGAATTTCATACGAGTTATTGGGGGCATCGAGGAATATTAGATTTGAAGGATCATTTGTTGATGCCGGGATATGCAGGGTATCCAAATACTGCGGCGGCGAGTTTGTATCCGATGAACGCGGATGTGTATGACATGGCGCACACGCAAGGAGCGGTGGTGGGGGCGGTGCACCCGTTTGATGAGGTGCCTGACCCGTTTGCCACGCCTGCCGAGCGAATCACGGATGAATTGCCGGTGGATGTGGCGCTGGGAAAACTGGATTACATGGAGATTGTGGGTTTCAGCGATCACAAATCGACGGCGGCGGTGTGGTACAAACTGTTGAATCTGGGATTCAAGTTGCCGGCAGGCGCAGGGACCGATGCCACAACAAATTATGCGGCACCTATCCGCGGCCAAGTCGGTTTTGATCGAGTTTACATTCGAATTCCGGAGTGGCCGACCACAACGGAACTATGGAATGACGGATTGCTCAAGGGTCGGACCTTTGCAACCAATGGACCTTTGCTGAACTTCCATTTGGGTGGCGAAATGGTTGGGGGTGAGCTGGAATTTGATGCGCCGCAGGCGACGGTTCCCTTCACCGCGAAATTGCGGTCCATCGTGCCAGTCGATCATCTCGAAGTGGTTTGCAATGGAAGGGTGGCGCAAACGTTGAAGCTCGAAGGCGCGCGGGATTCGGCGGACGTGAACGGCACGATTCCGTTGCAGAAGAGCGGGTGGTGCGTGCTGCGGGCGTGGAGTGAAAAGGGGGAGTATCCGGTGATGGATAATTACGCGTACGCGACAACGAGTCCAGTGTACGTAACGATCGATGGTAAGCGGGCTTACTCGAAGGAAGATGCGGACTACTTTAAGGCGTGGATTGACCGTACGATCGAAATCACGGACAAATATCCCGACTGGAATTCCGCCGAAGAGAAACAAAGTGTGATGAAAAAGCTTCGTGACGCCCGTGCTGTATACGAAGGATTGAAGTAAGGAAGTCGAAGAGTGGACCGCCTCCCTTCGAAGCTCAGAGCCAGGCCCCTACATGAGAGACCCAAGAACCGGCAGGATGCCGGCGCTACGCTACAAGGGAGTTGAATTGCATAGGACTTTAATCGGGAGTGAGAATCTGCAAAGCCTCGCGTCCTTGTGGCGGACACTCGATTAAGGATAAGATTCACGAGTAATTTCAATGCCTTGCGGTCCATGCAAGCCGCATGAAAAGCACGACTTCGTTTCATTCTGTTCCAAGAGGGACACTCGCTCCGCCCCTCAAATCCGGATGAGTACTATCTGAGAACAACAGCATTCCGCAGCAGCCGCTGCAGGCTATACGAGCGCTTAGAGAGGCTGAGAGTAAATCGCCAAACGTGAAACAGATTTTGAAGTGGACCGGAGAAGTGTGAGGAAGGAGGGTACATGATCGTAGGTGTGCCCAAAGAAATTTATCCGAAGGAACGGCGCGTGGGCCTTGTGCCTGCGGTGGTTCCGAATCTGAAGAAAGCCGGCATGGACGTCGTGGTGGAGGCCGGGGCGGGAATATTGGCGGGCTATCCGGACGCCGAATACATGGAAAAGGGAGCGCGCATGATGGAGAGTCGCGCGGAACTGTTCCAGACAACAGACATCATCGTGCAGTTTCTGTGCCACGGAGCGAATGACAAGACGGGAACGATCGACTTGCCGCTGATGAAAAAGGGCCAGGCCCTGGTGGGATTTCTGCGGCCGCTGGGAACGCTGAAAACGCTGCAGGAGATTGCCGAGCGCGGGGTGACTGCGTTTTCGGTAGAACTGATGCCGCGGACGACGCGCGCGCAAAGCATGGACGCATTGTCGTCGATGGCGACGATTTGCGGATACCGGGCGGTGGTGCTGGCCGCCGAAACCTTGCCAAGAATGTTTCC
>JBAVHY010000461.1:0-2210 GCA_049686315.1 Candidatus Acidiferrum sp.
TGTGCACGATCGTCGCCAGCGCCCCGCGCTGCCCCGCTCGCCTCATCCGCACTATTTCTTCGAACAAATCCATGCCATTTAGCCTAAGGCCCGTCCCCCACGGTGTCAATTCTCCCCATCTGGACACAGCAGTCTCGGAACTTTGGCGGGGAGAAGCGTTAGGCAGCAGTTTTCGGCGCTATGACGTGCTGGGGCGAGCGCGCTTTGCGATCGGGGTCTATTTTCGCAGCCGTAATTTCCTTGTTCGCAGACATCCGTGCGACCCGCTGCGCTCGGGGTGGAAAAATTTACGGGGTAAACGAAAAACGAAGTGACTGCGCCAACTTGCTGCTCAACCGGAATCGATGACCAGCGGTAACGACAGGCTGAGTTGCAGAAGGCGGAGCAGATCGATGGCAGTGCGCGCCAGATGCAAGCCGCGATGCAAGAACCGCAGACGGTAGAGCCGCTCCAGCGTGAGGCCCAAGCAGGTCAGCAGCCAGACCATGAGTAAGCTGCGCTCGTGGTGATGGCGAATATGCTTAAGTCCATAGCGGTTCTTGGCATCGTTGAAGCCTTGATTTTCGATCTGCCAGCGGCTTTTGGCCATAGCGTAGAGGCAGCGGCGGCTCACGCGACGCGGGGAGAAATTGGTAAGCCAATAGGCTTCGACGATTTCACCGTTGTCATGGTGCTGGCGATAGCGAATCACGCGCACGGTGTCCCACTGCAAGCTTTCCCAAGGGTCAAAGTCGTCGGCGTCCCAGATCTCGACGCGATCGCTGCCGTCTCGGAACTTCAGGTCCGGGGGCTTGGAGCAAAAGCGCTGCTGCGCCGCCTGGAATAATTCGGGCAGATTGTCCTTGAGCCGGGCCACCACTGGCCAACCCACTTCTCCAGCGGCGTGCAGAAAAGGTGCGGTGGCAAATTCTCCGTCGACCACCACATAATCAATGAAGCGCGCTCCCAGGTTCACCCGCACGCGACGCAACAGGCGCTGCCCGGCAGCGTATTCACTGTCGCCCGGCCCGTAGGGTTCGACGTCCACGGGCAGGGTGAGCTCACCACCAACTACCGTTGCCAGGACCAGATGATGGCGATAGCCGACGATCTCGTGGTCGGCATTGCGGTAGGGACGGCACAAAGGGCATTTCGACTTTAGCCGCCGCCCCGCCGTGGTACCGTCCAAGGCAAGGCCCACAAAACGGCAGTCCTCGAAAGCCTTGTTGCGCTTCGCGCGATGGAGCACGGCAGCCAAAGCGGCCCGCGTGGGCGCCGCATCTAAACGTTCGGTGAAGTAAGCCAAGCTATCATCGCCGAACTTTTGACTGACTCCTAAATTTCGTCGCGCTGTCGATCCCACCAGCGCCTCAATGGCCAGAAAGGTCCATTGCCGCAAGATCGTGCCCAGTACCATGGACCACAACAGATCTTTCGCTGGAATCTTGTGGCTGGAGCGCCCATCACCGGGGGAGCGGAAGTAAGCGGCCAAGTGCAGATGCTGGCTGACGTACTTCCACAAGCGGCGTGGGGTGGGGCTCTTCAGTGGCGCTTCCTCTTTTCTTTTTTCCGCTGCTGGCGAGCCAAGACTAAAAGCTGGGCGTTGGCGGCCAGCACTTCGCGAACCGCGTCTTGAAAATCACGCCCGGCCGCGACGCGCCGCTGCACGTCCTCCACCCAGTCCCTGGGGATGCGCTCGACGTGTCGCTGGCCTTTCACCATGAAGGTCAGGGTCCAAGCCTCATGACCCTTCTGGTGAGCGCAATGGCAGCGCGGGTTCCCGCACCGGGTGTAACTCCGGGTGAGGGTCCCGGGCAGCAGATCGGGCGGGACGGGGAAAAGGCGGAGCAGTTGGAATTTGCGCTGCCGAAGGTGCGCGGCCTGAGGGCCTTGTGGTTTCTTTTTAATATTGTAGCAATAGTGCTACAAGTTAACGATAAAATGCAAGTCATTTCTGAACGCGAAAATAGGACGCTACTGGTCGACAGCCTCAACTTGAGGGGCAAAGGCCATCTGTCAAGGCGCATTTAATAGAGGTGGTTCCTACGTTCCGAGATAGCTGTGGCTACGAAGGGCACAAAGAATGGAAAACTTGTTGCGGGAGCGAGACGAAAAAATCCAAGATGGGAGACAGGACGCGGAGAATTCCTGGCACAGCCCGGCAACTTCCTCTCCTGCGTGGGCAGAAATGGATATTAAAGAAATGGGAATGGGATTAGTGCCGGAACTGG
>JBAVHY010000462.1:0-5714 GCA_049686315.1 Candidatus Acidiferrum sp.
GCGTAGCGCGAACCAGAATGACCATGGCGCTCAAGGTCATGGCGACAATCAGAAGCGCCGTCAGGATGGACAAAAGAACATGTCTCATAAGCGAGGACCCGCGGACAAACTGGCTGTAGGCAAAGAATAACGCAATTGCGGTGAAATCGGTACGCGATCAGAGGGGGGCGGCTGGCTGAGAGGCAGCTTAGCGCAAGCCGGACCAATCGTCCGCGACCAGTATGGAATCGCTAGGATTAGACGGATCGTATTTTACACTCGCTTGTTGGCCTGCCATCAGGCGGTCAAAGCGCACCTGGCTTTCCAGGCCGGTAACGTCCTGAGCAGTGTGATAGGTCACCCCGGAAATGGAATAGCTGTAGGAGACGAAATAGCGTGGCCGCAAGTCCGAGAGAGGCTGTGAGCGTGATCCCAAAAGTCCACGGCGTTTCTCAACGGGGGGAGCCGGCTGCTCACTAAGCTCAACAACCTGGCCCTCGGCGATTCGGCCGATGTTGTTTAAGTGCAGCCTGCGCTTGCGTTCTGCCTCCTCGGGATTGACGCGAGGCCTTCTGAAAGCATAGACCAGCAAGGCGATAGCGAGGATGCTTCCTCCGCCCAGGCCAAGCGTTAATTTCCAATCGCCGAGCAATTCTTTCAATGCTCTACCCCTTGCGCGAACGAACTTGGATTGAAATTGGGATTGGAAAGGACCGCAGAGCCTAAACCGCCCCCTCAAGGGATCAGCGTCCTTATTCCCCCACCCAGGGATTATTTTACCGGAACCTGCGGGAGTGTGCGACCTTTGACGCTGAGGCGATGCACTGGATTGCGCAACACGCCGACCCCTGTTGCGGATACATCGACCGTATCTCCGGCAACGAGAGGCCCGACCCCCGCGGGAGTGCCCGTAGCTACCAGATCACCGGGGAAGAGCGTCATAAACCGTGAAATCCAGCGCACCAGGAAGGCGACCGGATGAGCCATCAGAGAGGTGCTGCCGGATTGGCGCAGCTCTCCGTTCACCCGGCATTCGACCAGCAGGTCGCGCGGGTCGAGTTGGGTTTCGATGTGCGGGCCGACCGGACAAAAAGTGTCGAATCCTTTTGCCCTGGTGAACTGCAAGTCCGCCTTCTGGAGGTCGCGAGCAGTCACGTCGTTGACGCAAGTGTATCCCAGAAGGAAAGAGAGCGAGTCTTCGTCCTCGGTCAGATGAGAGCACTTTTTCCCGATCACCAATCCCAATTCGCCTTCATGTTCGACGCGGTTGGAGCAGTCTGGCAATTCGATGGATTCATCGGGACCAATAATTGATGAGGGCGGCTTGAGAAAGATGAGCGGTTCTTTGGGCATTTCATTGCCAAGTTCGGCCGCATGAGCGGCGTAGTTGCGGCCTACGCAGACGATCTTGCTGGGCTCACAGGGCGCGAGCAGGCGGACGTTTTTCACATCCCAGATGGTGCGCCCTTCAACCCATCCGCCCCAGGGAAGCCCGACGATTTCGCGGACCACACCTTGCTGCGAGTCCAACACGCCGTAAGAGGGCGAAGGCGTGCGTCCGGCGGCGTTTGAATGCGGCAAAAACCTGCAAAATTTCATGCGATGGCGGCTCGCTCAGCGATGTGTGTGAGAGCTGTCTGTAGCGCGCACTCTCCAGATGATCGTACCAATCCAGGAGACGGTGGCCAACACTAAATAGCTGACTGCCCCGAGAACGAAGATTTGAAACGCACTGTAGCGCTGTTCGAGCAAAACAAAGACCAGGCACAGGATTCGGTAGGTCAGCGTGAGCAGCCCCCAAGCGAGCAGACCCGAGATCAGGAGTTCCGCCGGAGAACGGTAGAACCGCATCAACGGAACGGAGGCGAAGAAGATAAGCAGCGCGCTGGCAGCAATGTTGCGCTCAAGCGCGAATCGTTCCAGCAGTGGAGCGCGATTTGCGATCAGCACCCAAGCCACGAATATAAAGGAGAGGGACAGGCCAGCATAGATACCCGTGCGCACGGCCACATCCTTCAGAAAGCCGAGCCAACTGTAACCGGGAAGCTTGGCAATAACTGGCATGGGTGCTGGACTCCCCACCAGGTAGACCCCCATTTAATGAACCCGGGACACGCGAAAGAGTTACGGAACTTCGACGAGCACGGCCGCGCAGGGTGCACTCTCATTACCGGCACGATCCACGGCCGTAACAGAATACCAATACCGCCGGCCCTTGAATACAGAGCTATCACGATGCGCCGGTGTAGGCAAGAGATCCTGCGTGAGCAGTTGCCCTCGAGCGCTTTCGCTCTCACTACGATAGACGCGATAACCCGCAAGATCGTTTTCCAAATTCATAGCCCAGGAAAGATCGACAACGAAAGTACCGGCCGCTGCACTGGGGAGAATTGCGGCAACAACGTCTTGTGGCGCCGCGGGTGGAAATGTGTCCTTCGGAGTCACAATCGCCGGCAGGGAGTCACTCGATTCCAGCAGGACGCCTTCTGCGTTCACCGCGCTGCGCACGACATAGGCGTAGGTTTTCCCGAAGTCGAACCCACTATCCTGATATTCCGATGACTTCACGGTGGCAATCTGCAAAAGAGGCAGTTTCCACACCGCCGCGTGCAGCTCCCTTTCTGCGGCAGGTACGGAGCCGGGAGCCAACTCTCCGCGATAGACATGAAACTCCTGGATAGCAGGTAGCGGTTCTCCGGCTGAACTGCGTTTTGGCGCAGCCCATTTCAGCTGAATGCTGTTTTCGGTCACTCGGGCCTCCAGCTCCTCGACGCGTTCCGGTACCGGATACAAGTTTAGGGAGGCGTCATTAGAGTCCGGGGAAGCTTTTCTCTCGCTGACCCTGGTGCGCACGCGGTAGACGACCGTTTCCGCCGGATGCGTCTGTGTTCCTTGCGGCTGGATCGGATCGGGGAACTGGACTTTGCCTTGCTCCGCGTACCCGCTAAGCACCGAGCCCGGAACGGTGTCGACCACGTGAAACGATTTTGGGTTCGGCGAACCATCGAGCCGCAGCCTTCCGCGCAATACTTCCAGCGTTGGCATTTCCGCGAGCCGTTCCCCCAGAGTGCTTTTCTTAGGGACCGTGAACGTCAGCAGCACGGAGTCTCCGACCTGGCGGGCCCTGAGGTCGGTCACGGCGACCGGAATCGGTGGAGAAGGAGGAATCGGCTCGCCCGGCGCGCCGCAGCCAGCAGCGAAAAGAAACAAAAAAATCGAACCACGAAGATCGCCACTCCAGAAGTTGTTCCACCTGCCTGCGCATTGCTTCGCCTTATACGAGTTTCGAATTTCCATTTTCGAGTTTTGGATTTTAGAGGATGTAACGGCTCAGGTCCTGGTTCTTCACAATGTCGGCTAGCTGTTTGTTCACGTAAGCCGCATCGACCTTGACGGTCTTTTTCTTCAGATCCGGGGCTTCAAACGAGAGTTCGTCCAAAACCTTTTCGAGGATGGTGTGCAACCGGCGGGCACCGATGTTCTCGGTCTGCTCGTTCACGCTTGTGGCGAACCTGGCGATGGCCAGCACGGCGTCCTCGGTAAAGTGCAGCTTCACACCTTCGGTATCGAGCAGGGCGATGTATTGCTTGATGAGCGCGTTCTTCGGTTCGGTAAGGATGCGGACAAAATCCTCTTCCTTGAGCGACTGCATTTCCACGCGGATGGGAAGGCGGCCCTGAAGTTCGGGAATAAGGTCGGAAGGTTTGGTTACGTGAAATGCGCCGGCGGCGATGAACAGGATGTGATCGGTGCGGATCATGCCGTAGCGGGTGTTGACCGTTGTTCCCTCGATAATCGGCAAAATGTCACGCTGCACGCCCTCGCGGGAAACGTCCGGGCCGTGGCCGGATTCGCGTCCCGCCACTTTGTCGATTTCATCGACAAAAATAATGCCCATCTGCTCGGCGCGTTCGACCGCCACGCGGGTGACCTGCTCCATATCCAGGAGCTTGTTCTCCTCTTCCTGGATCAGGTATTCGAAAGCGTCAGAGACGGACATCTTGCGTTTCTTCTTCTGCTGGCCGAAGAAACCGCTGAGCATGTCCTTGATGTTGACATCCATTTCCTCGATGCCCTGATTGGAAATGATCTCGAAGGAAGGCATGGCGCGTTCACGGACTTCCAGATCGACCACCCGCTGATCCAGCTTGCCTTCGCGCAATTGAGCGCGCAGTTTTTCGCGCGTGCGCTTGACCTGCTCGCGCTGCGCCGCCAATTCGGTTTCCGGGGTGCCCTCTGCTGGCGCGGGAGGAAGTGGAAGCAGCAGGTCGAGAATACGCTCTTCGGCGGATTCTTCGGCACGATCGGCAACCTCATCGAGTTTTTCTTCACGAACCATGTCAATGGAGGTTTCCACTAGGTCGCGGACCATGGACTCGACGTCGCGTCCGACGTAGCCCACTTCGGTATACTTGGAGGCTTCCACTTTCACGAAAGGGCAACCGGCCAGGCGTGCCAAGCGCCGGGCAATTTCCGTCTTGCCGACGCCGGTAGGTCCAATCATCAGGATGTTTTTCGGCAGCACATCTTCCGCGATCTCCGGCGGCAGCTTCTGGCGGCGCACCCGGTTGCGCAGTGCCACCGCCACGGCGCGCTTGGCCGCGGTCTGTCCCACAATGTACTTATCGAGTTCCTTAACAATTTCCCGCGGGGTCATGTCGTCCAGCGCGGGGAGAAGTTCCTCTTCTGGGGGACGGCCATCGCCGTTTGCCGGTGGGAGAAGCGTGGTTTCTTTTTCAGGCTTGCCGCTCATTTAGTTTCGATTCCTTGTGTGCGCAATAGGTTGAGTGTCCGGCACCGCCCGCTAGAGTTCCTCGACGGTAAAATTCTCGTTCGTATAGATACAAATTTCGCTGGCGATACGCATGGCTTCGAGAGCGAGGTCTTTCATCGCGAGCTTCGAATGTTTCAACAGCGCGCGGGCAGCGGAGAGGGCGAACATGCCGCCGGAGCCAATGGCGCACAGGCCGTCATCGGGTTCGATCACATCGCCATTGCCGGAGAGCACGAAGGTGCCCTTGGAATCGGCAACGATCAGCAGCGCTTCCAGATGACGCAGAGCGCGATCCTTGCGCCACTCCTTGGCTAGTTCAACGGAAGCTTTTTGCAGGTTCCCGGAATGCTCCTGAAGCTTTCCTTCAAAGCGCTCGAACAGCGAAAGGGCATCCGCGGTCGATCCCGCAAAACCCGCAACGACCTTGTCGTTGTACAGGCGCCGCGTTTTCCGTGCGGTGTGTTTCAGAACGTGATCGCCCAACGTGACCTGGCCATCGGCGATAAGCACAACCCTGCTGTCTTTACGCACGCAGAGCACTGTCGTGCCGTGCCACTGCGGCTCTCCAACGGTATTTCGCATCCTCTAAGTATAGCGCGATGCCTGATTCCGTCCATGGCAAGGGGTGCCGAAGAGAACTGGGAGAATTACTGCGCGATTTCGCGGAAAGACACAATCTTATAGGCCAGTGGTCCTTGCACCGGCGGCTGTGTGGGCCCTATGGGAAGAGAGATCCAGCAACTGTTGTAGTAGATCCCTTTCCCAGAATTTGACGCATTACCCGTCTGGCTGAACGAAGCTGCCCCCAGAGTGGGTAGTAGGTTCCCGGAAGAATTCCGCGTCATGGCGATAAACACCGCGCCATCAATTTCACCGCTGCCGCCCCTGGTAGAAACGAAGCTGCCCTGTCCGATCACCAGCACAATACCCATCCATGTCGCATCAGGGTCATACTTCAAGG
>JBAVHY010000463.1:0-29802 GCA_049686315.1 Candidatus Acidiferrum sp.
TGTCATTCCGAGCGAAGCGAGGAATCTGCTTTTTCTTCCACATTGAAAAAAACAGATACGTCGGGGCCCGCGAAGGACGGATGCGCCCCTAGTTCACTTTGCGAGCGATAGCGATGCCGGCTTGCCCAAGGACATGGGCGACTTGCGTGTCGCGAAGACGCGAAGCGTCGTATTCGAAAGTCACCTGGTTCTTTTGTTCGTTGACGCGGAACTTGCGCAGGCCATAAGTGTTGGCAAACTCGCCCAGGCGGCTGAGTTGCTGCAGGCTCAAGGGCGATTGCAGTTCGTAGGTAATTTCCAGAAGCGTCATGACGCAATTATACCAGTTCGCTCGAGCCGCGCCGGTATGCCCGAACACAACCGCGAGACATCCAACATAGTAAGCTATCGCAGAGAATTGTTATGTCCAGTACTCAAATGTCCGGCCTCCCCATTCTGCCTTCCGCACCGAAGGAGAAGGATCCTGTGTGCGGCATGATGGTGGACCCGCAGAAGCCCGCGGGGAAGGTGGAACACGCCGGGAAAACTTATTACTTCTGCTCAGTGCGGTGTGCGGAGCGATTTCAGAAGGAGCCTGAAAAGTTTCTGCAGGCCCCGGGCATGGCTGGGATGGAGCATGCGCCTGCCGCGCAATCTCCAGCTCCATCCGGGGCAAAAAAAGCGCGCTACACCTGCCCGATGGATCCCGAGATTGTTCAATTGGGGCCGGGAACCTGCCCGAAATGCGGCATGGCGCTGGAGCCGATGGATTTCGTTGCCGAAGAGCAGCCGGACCCCGAATACGAATCCATGCGCAAGCGCTTCTGGATAAGCGCGGCGCTGTCGCTGCCGCTTCTGATTCTGTCCATGTTTGGCGAAGCGCTGGGACTGCAATTGGAAACCGGCGTGAAGAACGCAATTGAATTTCTCCTGGCGACCCCGGTGGTGCTGTGGTGCGGCTGGCCCTTTTTCCAGCGGTTTTGGAGTTCGCTGGTCAACCGCAGTCCGAACATGTTCACGTTGATCGGTCTGGGCACGGGCGCGGCCTATTTCTATAGCGTTGCGGCGACGCTGTTTCCACGATTCTTTCCTGCGTCTTTCCGGGACATGCAGGGAGGAGTGGCGGTTTACTTCGAAGCGGCTGCCGTAATCACGACGCTGGTGCTGCTGGGCCAGGTCTTGGAGTTGCGTGCGCGCCACCGGACAAGCGGGGCCATTCGAGAATTGTTGCATTTGGCGCCGCAGATCGCGCATCGCGTTTCGCCAAGCGGAGATATGGATTTTCCCCTCGATCAAGTGAAGCAGGGAGACTTGCTGCGAGTGCGCCCGGGCGAGCGTGTGCCCGTCGATGGGAGTGTGCGGGAAGGCGAGAGCGCCGTGGATGAATCGATGGTCACAGGCGAGCCGTTGCCTGCGGATAAGCGCGTGGGCGACAAAGTGACCGGCGGGACGTTGAATTCGAGTGGAAGTTTCGTGATGGTGGCGGAACGCGTGGGCAGCGAAACGTTGCTGGCGCAAATCGTGAAGGTGGTCAGCGAGGCGCAGCGCAGCCGCGCGCCAATGCAGCGGTTGGCCGATCAGGTGGCAGGATACTTTGTACCTGGTGTTGTGATCGCCGCGATTATGGCATTTATCGGCTGGACCATCTGGGGGCCGGAGCCGCGATTCGCGCACGCACTGCTGGCGGCCGTGTCTGTCCTGATCATAGCGTGCCCGTGCGCTCTTGGATTGGCAACGCCGATGTCCATCATGGTTGCGGTGGGACGGGGAGCAACTGCCGGTGTGCTGGTGCGCAACGCGGAGGCGCTGGAAACATTGGCGCGGGTGGACACGCTGGTGGTCGATAAAACCGGCACGTTAACGGAGGGCAAGCCGCACCTAGCCCGGATTCAAGGAATCCAAGGAGCAGGGCTGCCGGAAAATGCCGTGCTGTCGCTAGCTGCAAGCCTTGAGCGCTCCAGTGAGCACCCGCTTGCCCGAGCCATTGTGCGCGCTGCGGAGGAACGCAAGCTGCCGCTCGGACCGGTCAGTGAATTTCAAGCGTCGCCGGGCGGAGGTGTGCGAGGCCGTGTGCTGGGCAAACTTGTGGTGGCAGGGACAGCTCGCTTTCTGAAGGAGCAGGGCATTGCTGCGCCTGTAGGCACCAACGCTCCCGGTGCCACAGAAGCTATGGGATTGACGGCGATTTACGTGACCGTAGATGGCCGTGCCGTAGGCGCTCTCTTTCTGTCGGATGAGATGAAGGCGTCTACACCGGAGGCAATCCGTGCGCTCCGCGTCGAAGGATTGCGCGTGGTGATGTTGACTGGCGACAGACGCGAGGCGGCGCAAAGAGTGGCTTCCGAGTTGGGCATTGACGAGGTGCACGCCGAGGTCCTGCCGCGGGAAAAGGGAGAGTTGGTGAAAAAGCTGCGAAGCGAAGGTCACATCGTGGCCATGGCCGGCGATGGGATAAACGATGCACCAGCACTTGCGGCAGCGCACGTGGGAATCGCCATGGGAACGGGAACCGACGTTGCCATCGAGAATGCCGGAATCACCTTGGTAAAGGGCGACTTGCGAAGCCTGGTCCGGGCGCGGCGGCTCTCTCGTGCAACGGTAGGCAATATCAAACAGAATTTGGCCTTCGCCTTCGTGTACAACCTGTTAGGAATCCCAATCGCTGCGGGTATTTTTTACCCGGTTTTCGGTTGGCTCTTGAGTCCGATGATCGCCAGCGCCGCGATGAGCTTCAGTTCGGTATCTGTTATCACCAATGCCCTGCGCCTGCGTCGCACCTCATTGTGACAGGCATCCAGGCTCACCTGACCAACGGCCCTTTTCCTCGTCTATAGAGATAACCGCGGGAACTTTGTGGTGTGGCGACACGTATCAGTAATTGAGTGTGCCAAGTAAAGAACTACCCGGGGGTCGGTTATGTCCAGCAATGGCAATGGTTTGACCAATGGTAAAGCGGCCAAAAAGCGCCGCCGCAGAATCATTATTGTGGCAATCGTCGCTTTGGTGGTGATCGGTGGCGGCTACGGCGTGTATGCGGCGCTGCGTCCGAATCATGAGATTGATCCGTCGAAGCTGGCAGCCGTGGAACGCGGAGACCTTGCGCGCGTGGTTGTAGCCACCGGAAAGATTCAGCCACTCTCCAAGGTGGAAGTGAAGTCCAAGGCCAGCGGGATCGTCAAGAAGCTGTATGTGGATTATGGCGATCAGGTGAAACAAGGCCAGTTGCTGGCCGAACTGGACAAGGTCCAACTGGAAGCCAGTGAGCGGGCGGCGCAGGCGAACTACCAGGCCGCACAGGCCGCGCGGGATTCCGCGGTTGCTCAACTCGAGCGCAACAAAGTGGACGCCGAAGGGCCGGACGTGCCGTTCCTGAAGCTGAACATGGAGCGCGCCGAGCAGATGTACAAAGATGGCGTGATGTCCAAAAGCCTGGTCGAAGACGCGGAGAAGAATTACCAGCTGGCGTTGAACAAGCAGGTGAGCGCGCAACGGAACCTGGCCGTATCTCGCGCGGAAATTGCCAAGGCGGAAGCGCAGGTGGCGCAAGCGAAAGCCGCACTAGAGAATGCGGAAGAAGATCTGCGGAATTCCACGATTGTCAGCCCGATTAATGGACTGGTGCTTTCGCGCGACGTGAACGTGGGCGATGCAGTCAGCTCCATCCTGGTGCTGGGTTCGCAGGCGACGCTGATCATGACGCTCGGCGACATCAGCGAAGTGTACGTCCAGGGCAAGGTTGATGAAGCCGACATCGGCAAGGTGTATCTGAACCAGGCCGCGCGCATCGTGGTGGAATCGTTCAAGGACAAAAAGTTTACTGGCAAGGTGACGAAGATTTCGCCGCTGGGCAAGGAAAAGGATAACGTCACCACGTTTGAAGTGCGCGTATCGATCTCCAATCCGACGCTGGAACTTAAGGCCAACATGAGCGCCAACGCTGAAATCCTCCTCGAGGAAAAGAAGAACGTCCTGATGGTGCCGGAGGCTTCTCTTATTTACGACAAAGACCGCAGCGCCTCCGCGGAATTGCCTGACCCCAAGGCCGACAATGGACGAAAGAAAGTACCCGTCAAGCTGGGCATCTCCAACGGCGTGAAAACGGAAATTATTTCCGGCCTGACCGAAAAACAGCAAGTCGTTCTCCAGTAGCGGGAGCCCGTATGACGTTTCGTGATCTCTTGCGGGATACCATTGCGACGCTCTGGGCGCACAAGCGGCGAACGCTGCTTACCATGTTCGGGATCGCGTGGGGGATCATCTCCATCACATTGATGGTCGCTGCGGGAGAAGGACTGGGCCGGGGCATCCAGAAGCAACAGGAAAACTTCGGCAAGGACGTGATGATCGTCTTTGCCGGGCGCACCAGCATGCAGGCGGGAGGCACACGATCTGGCCGGGTGGTGCACTGGATGGAAGACGATTATAAGGAAGTGGCCAAAGAGGCGCCGGCCTGTAAGTACGTCCTGCCGGAACTGGGAAGTAATGTGAAACTGCACAGCGCTTTCAACAGCGGCGACCTCGATACCGTCGGATCACTCCCTCCATTCACCGTAATTCGCAGCATTACCGTCGCGCAGGGCCGTTTTTATAACGACCAAGACAACGAAGAAGGCCGGCGAGTGGCGTTCCTGGGCAGCGATGCGAAGAAGCAATTGTTCGCAGATCGCGAGGCCCTGGGACAAGTCGTCGAACTGAATGGCATTCCGTACACCGTGATCGGTGTGATGAAGACGAAAGATCAAAACTCCAGCTACGACGGCGTCGATATCCGGAAAATCTTCATTCCGTTCAACTCCATGAAGCGGGATTTCCCCAACAAACCGCCGGCCGTGGAGCACACTGTTGACCGGTTGCTGGTAGCCCCATGGTCGCTCGAAACGCATCCGGATTGCGTGCATCAGCTTCGCCGCGCCCTGGGGCGGATGCACAATTTCGATCCTCGGGACGAGGAAGCAGCGAGCATTTGGGACACCGTCAAGAATGCTCAGGCTAACCGGATGATTTTCGTGGGCATGGAAGTGTTCATGGGCGCGGTGGGCGTGGCGACAATTTTCCTTGGTGGCTTGGGCGTAATGAACGTCATGCTGGTGAGTGTGCGGGAGCGGACTCGCGAGATTGGCGTGCGCAAAGCGCTGGGAGCCACGCGCGAATCGATCCTGCGGCAGTTTTTCCTGGAAACCATATTTGTGGTGCTCATCAGCGGTGGCGTAGGGCTCATCATCTCCTACGGTTTTTGCGCTCTTGTAAACCTCTTGCCGAAATTTCCTTATTTCGATGGCTTGGATGCGAGCTGGAAACTTGCGGCCCTGACGGTGAGCTTGCTGGGAGTGATTGCTGTGCTTTCGGCTCTGTATCCAGCGAATCGAGCTGCGTCCGTGGACCCAATTGAAGCCCTCCGCTTCGAGGCAGGTGGGTGAGAGAAGTTATAAGTTTGAAGTTTTTGGTTTTTAGGTAGAAGCAGTCAACGAGAAATATGAAGTTTGATCGAGTCTTATGAGCGAAACGGGAACATTTTCAAGGGCCAAGACGTTGGAGCAATCCCGCGAGCATTCTCTTGATTTCAAGCAACTCCGCTTCAGCTCTGTGGTGTTGGGAGATATCCATCAGGTTCAAGTCCCGGACGAGAAGGAGAAAGTACTCAAGTTCGCTGGCGGATCCCATCGAAACATGCAGGAACTGACGAAGTTCCGTGCGTCCTTTGCGGCCACACCCTTCCGCAATATTTGCGGGAATAGAACTGGCTGCACGCCGCATTTGGCTGCTGAGCCCGAATCGTTCGTCGGCGGGCAGTTGCCTGGAGAACTTGCAAATCTGCAGAACGAACTCGTGGCTGCGACGCCGCACTTGGAGTTTTCGGAAGTCTTGCATCAAACTCCCGCATACCGTATCTATAGCAATTTCTTTGTTTACTTACAACTTAATACTAAGAACTGTGAACTAACGCCGTGGAGCCCTTTATGTTGATTGAGGTGTTCAAAGAAGCTTGGGCGGCTCTGGGACGCAACCGCGTGCGCAGCCTCCTGACCATGACCGGAATCTCCTGGGGAATCGTGGCAGTGACCCTGTTGTTGAGTTATGGATCTGGGTTCCGCAGCGTGCTGCTGTACACATTCGAAGTTTTCGGCAAGGCAGCGGTGATCTGCTGGCCGGGAACGACTAGCGAACAAGCTGGCGGAGAGAGAGCAGGAAAGGCAGTGCGTTTCGAGCAGGAAGATGCGGACTGGGTGAAAGCGCAATCGCCGCTCATCAAGCGCGTGACGCTCGAAACCGTGCGCTGGAAGGGAATTTCGCACGAGGAGCGGCTCTCGGACTCGGCGACTCGCGGTGTCTATCCTGAATACGGCGAAATGCGCAACGAAATACCTTCTGAAGGCCGCTGGATTTCCGCGGAAGATATCGCGGAACGGCGGCGCGTGGTGTTCCTGGGGGCGCGACTGAAGAAGAAACTCTTTAGCGGGACACCGGCGGTGAATGAGACGGTACGAATCAACGGTGTGCGGTTCACCGTGATCGGCACCATGGACATGAAGTTTTCGGACAGCTGTTATTTCAATTGCGACGATGAGTCCGCGTTCATTCCCTACACCGCCGCCGCAGACATTTGGGATGCGCGCTATGCCAGCGTGATGATCTTTGAGCCGGTTGCGCCACAATTTGAGCCCCAGGCCATGCAGCAATTCCGCGCGGCGGTGGCAAACCGCCAGCATTTTTCACCGAATGACAAACGGGCCATCACCATGTTTGGGCGGCAGGAATTCAAGCCGATTTATGATGGCATCACGCTGGGAATTGAAGGCCTGCTGTTCTTGATTGGCGCGATGACGCTGGGAATCGGCGGCGTCGGCGTGATGAACATCATGCTGGTGTCGGTCGAGGAGCGGGTGCGGGAAATCGGACTGCGCCGGGCCCTCGGGGCGCGGAAATGGCACATCCGGTGGCAATTCTTAATGGAAGCGCTGGTGCTAACCCTGATAGCCGGCGTCGTGGGCATGTTTTTCGCCTGGTGTTTGACTGCGGCCATCGGGACGCTGCCGTTCCTCGGGCCGGCCTACGAAGACGACAGCGGCAAAGTGGATATTCACCTGGCGCTGTCTACAACCACGCTGTTTTTGTCGACCTTGATCCTGATCGTTGTCGGCGTAATCAGTGGCTGGCTGCCCGCCATGCAAGCCGCCAAGCTGGATCCGGTGGAAGCCCTGCGCTACGAGTGAGCGAAGCCCCGCCCTGAAGAAAGTTGTGCTGACGGCCTCTGTAAATTCCTGTGTCCCAACGTAACTTCCCGTTTGAATCTCTCATCCTATTTTGGTGAAATTGCCCGCCAACAAATTGGGGGATGTGTGCGGGACTGAGAGGAAAAATGAGGCGACTGACACTGGCGGGTTTGCACATCTTCATTGGAATGGCGGCGGTTGGGGTGCTCCTATTGTTGGGTGGTAGTATCGAGGGGCACGCGGTTTTGAAAGAGTCAGTCCCTGCGGCGAACAGCAAGGTGGCAGGACCGGACGTGCCGATTATGCTGAGGTACAATTCGCGGATTGACGCGAAGATGTCAAAGCTGCAGCTGCTAAACCCCGACAATTCTCTAAAAGATCTGACGATTGAGACACAGAGGGATCCCAGCACTCTGAATGCAAAGGCTACCGGACTGAAGCCTGGGTCGTACCGAATCCGCTGGCAGGTGTTGGCGCCGGATGGCCACATCACACGCGGTGAAATTTCCTTCACGGTAGCAGACTCCTGAGCAAGTAACATGGTTGAACTGCTTGGCATATTTGGACTTCTGGTGGTGTTGCTGCGCGCGGCTACTTTA
Source organism: Candidatus Acidiferrum sp. (assembly GCA_049686315.1). Lineage (GTDB taxonomy): Bacteria > Acidobacteriota > Terriglobia > Acidiferrales > UBA7541 > Acidiferrum. Next base: position 7,790 of record JBAVHY010000463.1, read on the forward strand.
TGTTTTCAGAGCGTGGCCATCGGCGGAATTGTGTTCTTGATGGTGGTGGCGCGAAAAACGAAGTTGCGGAGCGATGAACTGCTGTTCTCGTGCTGGAAGTTGATTCGGTGGAGCGCGCTGGCGCTGGCTTTGTCGCAGATGTTCCATGTGATTGCGAATTCGTTTGTCCTCGCATATTCGGCGGGTATCCCGATAAAAGCAACCCTGGGCGCCGATTTTGCGCGTGCAGGCATATTGGCTATTGTTGCGGCGATGGCCATTGCCGCATGGCCTTCCACACTGCGGAAGACCGTGAATCCGTGGGTGTTGTTGCCGGCGGGATTGATCCTGGCCGCTTCAGTACTGACCAGCCACTCGGCTTCCCGGATGGAGAATCGGGCCGTGCTGATGGGACTCACAACCCTGCATTACCTGGCAACGGCAACCTGGATCGGCGGGCTGCCGTATCTTTTGCTTTCGGCAAAGCGCTTCCCAGATACTGAACGGAAAAATCAGCTCGCGCGCAATTTCTCGCGGGTGGCGCAGGCCAGCGTGGCAGTACTCTTTTTGGCCGGGTTGGGCTTGAGTTGGGTGTATGTCGGCTCCTTGGATGCGATGTATGGAACAGCATACGGAGTGATGCTGGGTGCGAAGATCGCCCTGTTTATGGTGCTGCTGCTTTTGGGCGCGACGAATTTCTATATTGTGCGAGGACTCGGGCCAGCGTCCAGGACAGGCGCAACCAGCCTGCTGCGCTTTGGGGAAGCAGAAATCGGCATCGGCTTGAGCGTAATCCTGACAGCGGCTTCGATGACCGCGCAGCCGCCGAGTGTCGACCTGCCACAGGACCGCGTGTCGATTCGCGAAATTGCGCAGCGCTTTGCGCCTCGGCTGCCGAGATTTTCTAGCCCAGATGTGAAGCAGATTTCTGAATCCACGAACGAACTCTCGAAGAGGGTGGAGGCATCGGGGGAAAAGCTGCCGGCAGCTTTTGTTCCGGGAGATACACGATTCGTCACGACTACCCTTGCGGATATCGCGTGGTCGGAATACAACCACAACTGCGCTGGACTGGTGGTGGCTTTGATGGGCATTCTGGCGCTGCTCTCCCGCAGCCGGTATTTTTCCTGGGCCAAAATCTGGCCGCTGGCGTTTCTGTTATTGGCGGTTTTTCTGTTCTTCAGAGCGGATCCCGAAAACTGGCCGATGGGCCCGAATGGATTCTGGGCGAGCTGTTCCGTGGCTGAGGTGACCCAACATCGAATGGCAATTCTACTGATCATCCTATTTGCCATTTTCCAGTATGGGGTGGAAACCAGGCGTGTGAAATCCCCCGCGGCGGCACTGGTCTTTCCGGCCGTATGCGCACTGGGGGGCGTGGTGCTACTGACCCACACCCATGCGCTGAGCAACGTAAAGGAGGAACTAATGGTGGAGTTGAGCCACGTACCTCTGGCAGCGCTGGGAATTGTGGCCGGATGGTCGCGCTGGCTGGAACTGCGTTTGCCGGAAGAGAATCAAACGCGGAAGGTTCTGGCGTGGGTATGGCCGGTGTGTTTTATTCTCGTTGGATTGATTTTGATGGACTATCACGAGAGTTGAGCGGGGAATTCGCGACTGGCGCACAGAGAACGGGCTAACTCTGGCCCAGGATGGCGTCGAAATAGGCAAGAAACTCGGGCGAGTTCCAGTCCTGTGGGCCAATAATCTTGCGGAGAATTACTCCCTTACGATCGATGATGTAGGTTTCCGGGTACATCGACGTGCCGTAGTTTTGCGCAATAGGTGAGCGGCGTTCGTCATCGGTGCCCGGATCGCGGTAAGCCTTGAAAATCACACCCTGATCGCGAAGGAATTTTTCGTAAGTCGCCTGATCCTTATCCGCTGCAACAGCAACGACAATGCCATTGCGCGATGAGATGTATTGCTGCAAGCGGTTGAGTGCTGGGGTTTCTTCCACGCAAGGCGGGCACCATGTGCCCCAGAAATTCAGGACAACCACCTTTCCACGCAAGTGCGAAAGGTGCGTCGGCTCGCCATCCAAATTCAGCGCAAAGTCCTCGGCCTTTTTGCCGGCGACGGAGGATTCACCCTGGCGATAATGAGGCAGAGTGAAGAAGGCGAGTACGAAAAGGGCGAAGCCCATGCTGCCCCAGGCCATGAGTTTCCGTAAGAGGGTGCTCATATAGCTATAATAACGCAGAGTGGCCGCACCGAGAAATCCGGGCGCTCGCTGAAGGCATGAAAGCCTCCCCGCCAAATCCGGCTCGACTGTCCGCGATTGTGCCGGCGCGGAATGAAGAGGCGGTGATTGGCGCGTGCGTGGAATCCCTCGCGGGTCAAGTAGAAATCACGGAAATTCTGGCTGTGAACGACCAATCGACGGACAAGACTGCCACCATCATCCGGGAAATGATGCAGCGGTTTCCGAAGCTGCGTCTGTTGGAAACCAAGGAATTGCCCGCGGGTTGGGTGGGCAAAAACAATGCCGCCTGGCTGGGAGCGCGCGAGGCGAATGGCGAATGGTTGCTGTTCACGGACGCGGACGCGGTGCACAGCAACGATTCCGCGGCTAAGGCACTGGCGATTGCTGGCGAATATAATGTGGTGCTAGTCTCGTTTTCACCGGAACAAATGATGGAGACGTGGTACGAGAAATCGCTGATCCCCTATATCTTTTGCCGGCTGGCGAGCAAGTTCTCCTATGCGGACGTGAATGATCGAGGACAACCAGACGCCGCGGCGAATGGCCAGTTCTTGCTGATCCGGCGAGATGTGTACGAAAAGGTTGGAGGACACTCGAGTGTCGCCGGTGAAATTCTGGAAGATCTGGCGTTGGCGAAGTGGGTGAAAGGCGCGGGACACCGCATCTGGTTCGGAAGCGGGAAGGGAATTGTGCGCGTGCGAATGTACCGATCGTTCGACGCGATGTGGCAAGGCTGGAAGAAGAACCTATATCCGCTGATGGGAGGAAACGAATCGGCGTTGGCCAAGGAGTTTGTGCGGGCGATGGTTCCGGTGATGGCGACGGTGATTGCGGCGATTTCGACTTGGCGGTTTACGGAATCGGTGACGGGAGCCCTGGCGGTTTTGGCGATAGGAATCATCGGCATTTTTATTGCCTACGATGGAGAATTGAAGCGCAACCAGTTCCCCTCCCGGCTCATCTGGTATGGCATTCCCGGCAGACTGCTGTTCGCAGCGGTATTGTGGGCTTCGTATCGCGGCTACAGGAAAGGTAAACTGGAATGGAAGGGCCGGGCGTATCCAGTGGGTACCCCAGGCGCATCGAAAGGGTAGCTGAAAAAGGCGATGGTGTACTTGACGCGCAAACTCGAGTTTTCCGCCTCGCACCTGTACCACAACGCGGCGTTCAGCGCCGAGGAGAACCGGCGCATCTTTGGCAAATGCAATAACCCGCACGGCCATGGACACAACTACACCCTTGAGGTGACCGTGGCTGGTGAACCCGATCCCACGACGGGGATGGTGCTGGATTTGAAGGAACTCAAGGAGATTCTGGAGCGCGAGATTACGCAGCGCATGGATCACCGGTTCCTGAACTATGAGGTGGCGGAATTGAAGGGCCAGATTCCCACCTGCGAGAACGTTGCGCGGGTGATCTGGAACCTGCTGGAGCCAAAGATTACACAAGGGAGCTTGCACAAGGTGCGGCTGTATGAATCGCCCGACTTATTCGCGGAATGTTACCGCAATGGAGCGAGCCACGCATGAACGAAGGGCCCAAGACCGTACTGGGGCGGCGCTACCGGTTTGCGGCGTCGCACCGTCTACACAGCGAGAAGCTGAGCGAAGAAGAGAATTACCGGGTCTACGGGAAATGCAACAACCCCTACGGGCACGGACATAATTACGTGGTGGAGATCAACGTGTCGGGAACGGTGGATCCCGCCACAGGCATGATCGTGAATCTGACGGACCTCGACAGCTTTGTGGAACGCGAGGTGATCGAAGCTTTCGACCACAAATCGCTGAACGAAGACGTGGAGGCGTTTCGCGAGCAAGTGCCGACGACGGAGAACGTTTGCAAGGAGATTTACCAGCGCCTGAAACACTTCCCGCTGGCCAGGCTGGAACGAGTTCGTGTCGAAGAGACATCGAATAACTCGTTCGAGTATGCCGGGGAAGAAATCCAGGATCGCGCGGCGGTCCAGTAAGAGGGGAAAATGCCAGTGACAAAACCAACGGAAATCATGCTGCACGAAGCCAGTGTGGAGGTGCCGAAGGAGAGCATCGCGGACCTGGTGCGGAAGATGATCGTGCTTTTGGGGGAAGACCCGAACCGCGAAGGCCTGCGAAAGACTCCGGAGCGGTATGAGAAGGCGCTGAAATTCCTGACCAGCGGATACAACCAGAATCTGGAGAGCGTGCTGAACGGAGCGACGTTCAGCGTGCACTACGACGAGATGGTGGTGGTGAAGGACATCGAGTTTTTCAGCTTGTGCGAGCATCACTTGCTGCCGTTTTTCGGGAAGGCGCACGTGGCGTATCTGCCGAGCAAGAAGGTGCTGGGGCTGAGCAAAATAGCGCGGCTGGTGAACATGTTCGCGCGGCGCCTGCAAATCCAGGAACGCATGACCAGCCAGATCGCGGACGCCATCTCCGAGAAGATCAGCCCGGAAGGCGTGGGCGTAATCATCGAGGCGCGCCACTTGTGCATGCAGATGCGCGGCGTGGAGAAGCAACACGGCCAAGCGGTGACGAGCGCCATGCTCGGATCGTTCCGGCACAACAAACAGACGCGCGACGAATTTTTGTCGCTGGTGCGCGCGCAGAAGAACTAAGCCGAGCGCGGGCGTGACCGTTGCGGCGATGCTACCTTACTGAATTCGATTTTTCCGCCAGGAGGTGCGCATGAGAAAACGTGTTGCCCTCCTCCTCACCGTCACTTCACTTGCGGTATTTCTCTTTGCGCGCGCAAGTGCGTCCAGCGAAGAAATTACCCGCTTGGGCCGCTTGATGGGGTGGAAAGCGGGGCAGAGCCTTGCCGATGTGGGCGCCGGTGAGGGAGAAATCGGAATTGCGGCGGCAGCAACGGTGGGCGAAGCGGGAAAAGTGTATCTGACCGAGCTGGACGAGAAAAAAGTGAAAGAGTTGCAAGAGGAAGTGAAGCACAAGGGGCTGAAGAATGTCTTTGTCATTCACGGGGCCGAGAAAGAAACTAAACTCCCCGAGAACTGTTGCGATGGAATTATTCTCCGGCGCGTCTATCATCATTTCACCGCTCCAGTGGAAATGGATGCAAGCATGCTCCGCTCGCTGAAACCTGGGGGAGCGCTGGCGGTGATCGATTTCCCGCCTCGGAAGTCGCTGAGCGAAAGCGATCCTGTCAAAGGTGTGCCAGCCAATCGGGGCGGCCATGGAATTCCGAAGAAAATTCTGATCGAAGAGTTGACCGCGGCCGGCTTTAGCGTGGACAAGATTGTGGATGACTGGCCGGACGACGGCTACTGCGTGGTATTCCGGAAAGCCGCGAAGTAGGCCGAGATGACGCGGTACGAGGCGGGTACTGGGGCGCCAGGTGTGGTAACGCGCCGCTGTGAGGGTAGGGTCGTAATTGAGTGCAATTTGATTTGCAAGGAGAAGCGATGAAGAAGCGCAAACTGGGAAAAAGCAATCTGGAAGTCTCGGCTATCGGGCTCGGCTGTATGGGAATGAGCTTTGGCTACGGCCCGGCTGGGGACAAACAGGAGATGATCTCGATCATCCGGGCAGCCGTGGAACGCGGCGTCACATTCTTCGATACCGCGGAAGTCTACGGCCCGTTCACAAACGAAGAACTCGTGGGTGAAGCCCTCGCTCCCTTCCGTGAACAAGTGGTGATCGCCACCAAGTTTGGGTTCAAACTTGATCCGAGCACCGGCAAACAGGCTGGGCTGGATAGCCGGCCAGAGCGCATCAAAGAAGTTGCCGAGGCATCGCTGAAACGTCTCAAGACCGAAGTCATCGACTTGTTCTATCAGCATCGCGTTGACCCCAACGTGCCGATCGAAGACGTTGCGGGAGCGGTAAAAGATCTGATTCAGCAAGGCAAGGTGAAGCACTTCGGCCTTTCGGAAGCGGGGGTGCAGACGATCCGTCGCGCACATGCAGTTCAGCCCGTCACCGCGCTCCAGAGCGAGTATTCGCTGTGGTGGAGAGAACCTGAGGCGGAGGTGATCCCGACACTGGAGGAACTTGGGATCGGGTTCGTTCCATTCAGTCCTCTTGGTAAAGGCTTCCTTACAGGACAGATCAGCGAAGATACGAAGTTCGACAAAAGCGATTTCCGCAACATTGTCCCTCGTTTTACGCCGGAGAACCGGAAGGCGAATCAGGCGTTTGTGGACCTGGTGGGCAGATTTGCGCAACAAAAGAAAGCGACACGGGCTCAGATCGCACTCGCGTGGCTGCTTGCGCAGAAGCCGTGGATCGTGCCGATTCCGGGCACGACCAAGCTCCATCGGCTCGAAGAAAACATCGGAGCCGTTGACGTCGAACTTTCGCGCGACGATCTCCGCGAACTGGCGACCGCGGCCTCAAAGATCGCGGTGCAAGGTGCCCGGTACCCCGAAGAGCTGCAGAAAATGGTGGGCCGCTGAGCACTATCCCGGTCATCGTGTGTGGAAGGAGTTATGAGCATGAGCAAAGAGCCTTCAGCAGTCGAGAAGATGATTGGCGACTTCGCGCCCAAGCTGGTCGATTTGACGGATCGCGTGCTTTTTGGCGATGTTTGGGAACGCCCAGAGCTTTCAAAACGTGACCGTAGCCTCGCCACAGTCGCGGCGCTGATTGCTTTGCATCGCCCGGATCAATTGCGGTTTCACCTCAATAGGGCTTTGGAAAACGGGCTGAAGAAGGAGGAACTGATCGAGGTGATCACCCATCTGGCGTTTTACTCGGGTTGGCCCAACGCCATGAGCGCCATCATGATTGCAAAAGAGGTATTCTCGAAGGCGTGAGGATGAACGGCAAAACTGTGGATGATTGACCGAGGAGACAGCTACTGCGTGGTTTGACGGAAAACGGCGAAGTAGTTCGAGAAGGCGCGGTACACGTCATCCAATACAAGAACCTGACTGCGAAAGCGCAAAATGCTGCATTATTATTTGTCTTCACACGCATAATTTGCAGGAGGATGCGGGTCGGTTTCTATAATTCCCTTTCCTTCTGGCAAGGTAGTCATTTTCATGCTCTCTCGATTGAATACAAACGTCCTCATAGGAGGTGCAATTGCGAAATACTGGAGATTACCATCGCCACGTTCAGCAGCAAAAATAGGGATCAAGCAGGTCTTTCCGGCGATAGTTTTGCCAACTTGCTCATAAATGTTTGAAAACTCTTTGGCGTTCTTTTCTTCTTGATCGGTAATGAACTCTACCTTCCGCCTGCCTTCCGAGCTGGCTGTAGGCTGGTGACTGTAAGCTGCCGTTCCCCCCTAAGTCCATGTATTCCCGCACTTACCGTCCATTCGCCTGTAACCCCGATCATTCCCGCACTTACGCGTACCCCCGGGGGGTGGGGGTAAAAATCGCTCCTCAGCACCTTTCAACCCTCCAGCAGAACTCTAAGATTATCTACTCACCTGGTAAATGTAGGCGCGCCGACATTTTGCCCAGTTTGTCAACAAAAACAACCATTTCAAGCCTCCAATGCAGTCCGCGGACTTTCTTCAGTGGCTAAAGCCCAATGAAAAACAAGAGCTCAATGTCGGAGCTAAAGCTCCGACCCCCTTAAAGAACAAACAAAGAGCGGACCGCCTCAGCAGGCGGACCCACACGAGCAAGAGAAAGCAGGAGTCAGGGAAGCCCAGCCTTCGCAAGGGGCGCGAAGGATGGGGCACCCTCAAGTTCAAAGGATTTGAGGAACGACGAGATGGGCGCAAAGGATTGGGAACCATATTGGCGCTGGAATGAGAAGTGGCGCTGGATTAGATTTGCTTATGGCGACAACTTCCACCACAGAAGCGCCCTCGGTTACGAGCGCCAAGGCGTCCGAAAAGCGCGTTTGGATCTTCCTTTGCTTCTTTGCCATCTACGTGATTTGGGGATCGACGTATCTGGCCATCCGGTACGCGGTTGAGACCATTCCACCGCTATATACGGCGGGGATTCGGCATCTTTGTGCCGGGTCCATCCTGCTGGCCTGGGCGCTGGCGAAAGGACTGCGGCCGACACGTGCACAGATCCGGGCGAGCGTGGTGATTGGATTTTTCTTTTTCCTAATAGGCCACGGCTCGCTGCATTGGGCGGAGCGTTTTGTGCCTAGCGGACTTGCCGCTCTGCTGATTGCCATTGAGCCCATATTCGTTTTCGTGCTTTCCTCGGCGGCCGCGCGCACCTGGAAGCTGAACGGGATGCTTCTGGCGGGCATCTTGATGGGCCTGGTGGGCGTAGGGATTTTAGTGGGCGGAACGACGGGAGATGCGGAACATAGCCTGACACTGGGAGCAATCGCCGTTCTCGTTGGGGCATTCTCGTGGTCTGTAGGAATCATTTATTCACGCAGGTCACACCTGTCCGGGAGCCCGCTGCTGCTGTCGGCGCTATCGCTGTTGTCCGGAGCCGTGATGCTGTTGTTCACCGCGACTGTTGCCGGGGAAGCGCGAGGATTTTCGCTGTCCCAGGTGACGGGGAGGTCGTGGCTGGCGCTCGGATACCTGATCGTGTTTGGGTCGGTCATCGCGTTTACGGCGTACAACTGGCTGCTGGAACACTACTCGCCAACGCTGGTGGCGACGCACACGTACGTTAATCCCGTGGTGGCGGTCGTGCTGGGTTGGGCGTATGGCGGCGAAGCGCTGACGGCGCGGGTGGGAATGGCAGCGGCACTGGTGGTAATGGCTGTGGTACTTGTAGACCGAGGCACGAACCGGCTGCAGAGACTGACCTGATTATTCCCGCAAAGCTCACAAACAAAAGACTTTTGCTTGCTACCGGGCGAGGGGTGTGTTGAACTCTGGAGTACATACCGCCATGCTCGGCCAGAGGATTAGCCACTACGTGATTGAACAGAAAGTCGGTGAAGGTGGCATGGGTGTGGTGTTCCGTGCGCGCGACGAAAAGTTGCAGCGCGACGTGGCGTTGAAATTCTTGGAGACGCTGCCATCGGGAAGTTCCGCCAGCCATGAACGAGCGTTGCAAGAAGCTCGCGCCATCTCAGCATTGAACCATCCCAATATTTGCACGGTGTACGAAGTGGGCGAGGTCGAAGGAAAGCCCTTCATCGCCATGGAATTTGTGGAAGGACGCCCCCTGAGTGTGGAGATTCCGTCCACGGGTCTCTCTGTGGCCCAGGTTGAACGTTATGGCTTGCAACTGGCCGACGCGCTGGCGCATGCGCACGCGCGGGGCGTGTTGCACCGCGACCTGAAGGCGGCGAACGTGATGGTGACTCCCAGTGGACGCGTGAAAGTTCTGGATTTCGGAATTGCCCGGCGAATTGAACCGGGGCAGGTTGGCGACGGAACAACCGTGGTGGACCAATCCTGGCAGTCGCAACACCTTTTTACCGGCACCCTTCCGTACATTGCTCCGGAAATCCTGAAGGGTGACGAAGCGGATGTTCGGAGCGACATCTGGTCGCTCGGAGTGCTTTTGTACGAGATGGCGGCGGGGCAAAGGCCCTTCCGAGGCGCAACCGGTTATGAGTTGAGCGCAGCCATCTTGCGCGAGCGTCCGCCAACAATTTCCCCGCCCTTGCCGCCGGTGCTGAAGAGCGTGATGGAGAAGTGCCTGGACAAGGATCCAGGGCAGAGGTATCAGAGCGCCGGAGAGGTACGAGCGGCCCTGGAAGCTGCGAGCACGGCTTCACGCACACACGATTTCGTGATGACGAGGCCAGAGAAGGATGCGGCGTCAACACTGTTCTCCAGGAGAAACATTCTGACATTATGCGTGCTGCTGGGATTGGCGGGAGGGTTGGCGTATTGGCTGAACAGCAGGGGGACAAAAGGCAAGCATCCACTGCCGGTACCGGGAGCCATTCAGTCCATTGCGGTCCTGCCGCTTGACAATCTTTCCGGGGATCCTTCGCAGGACTACTTCGCGGACGGGATGACGGACGCGCTGATCACGGAGCTGTCGCAAATCCGAAGACTGCGGGTGATATCGCGAACCTCGGTGATGCAATTCAAGCACACGCAGAAATCACTGGACCAGATCGCCCAGGAACTGAAGGTAGATGCGATTGTGGAAGGGTCGGTGGTGCGAGGGGGAGAGCGGGTGCGTATTTCCGCGAAGCTGTTCCAGACCAGTATCGAAGGCGCATTGTGGGCGGAGAGTTTCGAGCGGGATTCCACGGATGTGCTGGCGTTGCAGAGTGACGTGGCGACGGCCATTGCCCGGGGAATCCAGGTGGAACTGTCCGGAGCGGAGCAGAGCCAGTTGGCGCGGAGCCGGAGCGTGGTGCCGCGGGCGTATGAAGCATATTTGAGAGGGAAGTACGAACTGGAGAAGCGGACGCCGGAGGCACTACAGGACGCGGCAACCTATTTTCAAAAGGCGATTGAAAAGGATGAAAGCTTTGCGGCGGCGTATGCGGGGCTGGCGGACACGTACATCCTGATGGTTACGAACGAGTCCATGCCGGATGAGACCTTGATCCCAAAAGCGAAGCAAGCGGTGGAAAAGGCGTTGCAACTCGACGACCGCCTAGCGGAGGCACACACATCGCTGGCCGCGGTTCGTTTTTGGCGCCTCGAGGGAGGGGATATTGAATCGGAATACCAAAAGGCGATCGCGCTCGATCCCAGCTATGCACAGGGTATTCACTGGTACGCACTGTATCTTGCGGCGACGGGACGGAAGGATGAGTCCATCCGGGAAATCAAGCTGGCGCGCGAGATCGACCCCAAATCACTGATCATCAACGCAAACATCGGATTCGTTTACTACCTGGCGGGAGATTACAACCACGCGGAGGAGACCGCAAAGAACGCCATTCAGATGGATCCCAGCTTCCTGGCCGCCCACGAATATCTCGGCCAGGTCTACGTTGAGAAAAAACAGTACAACGAAGCGATTGGCGAATTCCGGAGGGCGATGGCACTGTCTCCCGGGGACATGGAACCGCAAGAGTACCTGGCGTACGCGTACGCAATTTCGGGGAAGAAGAGCGAAGCCGAAGAGATATTGCAAGAAATGCAGAACAGCCAAAGAAAAAGGAGTGTCTCCGCGTACGATCTTGCGGTGGTGTACGCGGGATTCCGCGACACGAGCAAGACGCTGGAATGGCTGGAAAAGGGATACGTGGCACGCAACGGCAGGCTGGTCAATCTTGCGGTACATCCGCAGTTCGCGTTTTTGCGGAAGGAACGAAGATTCCAGAACCTGGTGGAGAAGATGTGGGGCACCAAGCTGATCGACCAAGGCCAGCGATCGGCTTCGCGAGGTGGGCGTGCCGGTGGGGATCTTTTCTTGACGGGGACATATGAGTGAAATAGACTTCGCAGCCTTGGCGGTCTGCACCGGGACAGGTCAATCAACCTTTGGGAATTCGTAGTGAGTACGCGGGGCCGCGAGGGAGGAAAAGCATGCCAAAGAAGGTCACCGTTTCGTTGAAAGGAATCGTCAAAGAAATCGATGCGGTTACGGGGAAACTGTCGGACCTGAAGGGTAAGGCAATTACCAGCCAGGAGAAGCAAAGGCTGGCGGCGAACATCGAGGGGCTGAAAAAAATCAGGGCGGAAGTGAGAGAAAGATGCCCCAAGTCCGGTCGCTTGGCCTACGGTGTTGTAGTGAATGTGAACTAGCTCTCCAAGGCGCTTCTTATTCCTGAAAAGAGGAACGAAAGAACGGCGGTTTCGCGAGCGCGGAGTCGCGGAGGAAGCAGTCGCGAAGCGGCTGAACGACTATTCCGGCGAAGTGTGCCGCTGGTACTGTATTGGGAAAGCGGCGAGCTCGTCTTTGAAAATTACGCCTTGCGGACCAGGATGAGCGCGGATCCCATCGTCTGTTCGATCCTTCAATACTGCGGCGAGTGGCGGTCGTTGGGCGAGGTTGCGTCCTATCTGGGTAAGTATGACGAGTCATCCGTAGAAAAGGCACTGCAACAACTCCGCGAAAATGGCGCACTGGAATGTTCGGACCGGAAGCGCGACCCACGCCTTGATGCTATGGGAAGCTGGACGGACTGGAATCCAGCAGCGGGGTTCTTTCACTTTTCCACCAAAGATACAGAGTTTGCCACTGACCCGGTGGGGGCCTTCGAGGAACTGAAGCGGCGTGCGAAGCATGACCCCATGCCGTTGCCGTTGAAGCGCTATCCAAAGGCCGCGCGGACAAGACTGCCTCGTCTGCGCACGCAAGAAGAATTTCCAGAAGTACTGAGGAGCCGGCGCACTTGGAGGAAGTACGGCCCCGATGGTGTGCCGCTTGGAGCGTTAGCCGAAATGTTGGAACTGACGTTTGGAATTCAAGGTTGGGTCGATGTGCCAGGTTTGGGACGTGCTGCAATGAAAACTTCGCCATCGGGCGGAAGCTTGCATCCGATAGAGGCCTACGTTCTGGCGCAGCGCGTGAAAGGCTTGAAGAAGGGAATTTACCATTACAACGCGGCGCGGCATGAGCTGGAATGGCTGAGAACGGGAATTGCGCGGAAGACGCTGGAACGAAACCTGGGGAGCCAGTGGTGGTTTGCGAAGGGCGCTTTCCTTGTGTTGATGACCGCGGTGTTTGGCCGGACGCAATGGAAATATGATTTTCCGCGGTCTTACCGAGCGGTCTTGTTGGAAGCTGGCCATCTGTGTCAGACGTTTTGTCTGACGGCGACATGGCTCGGACTGGCGCCCTTCTGCACCATTGCACAAACCGATTCGAAATGGGAGGAGTGGCTAGGGGTAGATGGGGTGAAGGAGTCGATTATTTACGTGGCGGGAGCCGGAACGCGGCCGACAGACATGCGGGACGCAAACATCTTGATGATTGGGAAGGGCACGGCGCCAAGAGCATCGAGAAGATGACCGAGCCGTGCCCGAGGAAATCGCCGACTAACTTCTTATTTTTTGGTGATGGCGACGGAAGCGCGTGTCGTTTCCCAATCGAGGTTCAGAGTGCCGCCATTGGCGGATTTGTCGAAGGAGATGGTGAAATTCTCGACGGAGGAGGGGAGCGCGGAGACTTTCATGTCAATGCGGGCGAGGTCTTCCGAGGGACCCGGATAGTTGGTGCCCCATTCGCCGGTCTTCTTGTTGATGATGAGCGTCCACTTGTCCTTGTTGGGAATGGCGAAGAGGGTGTAGCTGCCAGCAGGAACGGCGGTGCCGCCGACGGTGACGTCCGCGGTGGCGACAAAGGTGGTGGCTTCATTTGCGCCTAACCTCCAAACCTGGCCAAAAGGGGCAATTTCGCCTCCAACTTTGCGCCCCTTGAGGCGCGGGCTGGAGTAATCGATGGTGATGGATTTGCCGCCGCCAAGGTCAAGCGTGGCCGTGGCTGGGGGGCTGGGGCGCTTGGATTTATCCTGTTGAGCGTGGCAGGCCGCGACAAATAAGGCCAGTCCAAGACAAATTACTGAGAATGTGGCGATCACTTTACGCATTGTGTTCTCCTCTGGGTTGGCAGTCGCTTGTTGGGCGAGAGCGCGCAAGCAGGGGGCTGAGGCCCTACCGCTAGCATTGAACAGGATTTAGGGCCGGGTTGCAAGGCGGGATCGCCATGTGAAAGCGGCCAGTGAAGTGTATTACCCGTCCTTTACACCCTGAACATACCTGTGTTAGTTTAGAACTGTCGAAGAAAAGAGGAAATTTCGAGGGACGACGGTGGGGGGCACTTGAGCGACGCCAAGGTAGTGTTGATCGAACAATTCCGCACGCATGTGAAAGATACGGGATCGCCCGAAGTGCAAATCGCACTGTTGAGCGAGCGCATCAACTACCTGACAACGCATCTCAAGTCGCACGTCAAAGACCATGCATCGCGCCGGGGGTTGATCATGATGGTGAACAAGCGGCGGCGCCTGCTGGACTATCTCAACCGGCGAGACCCGGATCGGTATCACCAGATTGTTGAACGCCTTAGCCTGCGCAAGTAGCAAACCGCGAAACTACAAACGGTACAACTTGCCACTTCACGAACGGACAAATTCCCAACGGAGTCTGTACGCCAGCCGTGTAACGGATGGACGTGAACCTGCCCGGTCGGTCGCGGCAGGCTGCCCGGCGTTTGTCTTGGTGTAATTGCCTGCGAAGTGTAACCCTTCGCGGCGAACCCGCCTTTCTTCTTCCACTTGACCTGTTGAACTGCGAACACACTCCTCTCGAGAGGAGTCAAAGGAAGAAGAACAATGTCCGAAAATAATCACACTCCAGCGCCGTATCAAGTATCGATCGAAGTGGGAGGGCGCACCCTGGTTCTGGAAACAGGGAAGATCGCCAAGCAGGCCAACGGCGCGGTCACTGCCCGTTATGGTGACACGGTGGTTTTGGTAACGGCGTGCATAGCCACAAAGGCGAGCGACCGCGACTTCCTGCCCCTGACCGTGGACTACCGCGAAAACACCTATTCGGCCGGCAAAATCCCGGGAGGCTTCTTCAAGAGAGAAGGAAGGCCAACGGAAAAGGAAATCCTGACGTCGCGGCAGATCGACCGGCCGATGCGTCCGCTGTTCCCGGAGTCGTTGAGGAATGAAACGCAGATTATCGCCATGGTGCTGTCCGCCGATAGCGCCAATGACCCCGACGTGATCGCCATGACCGCCGCGTCCGCGGCGGCGTATATCTCCGACCTGCCGTTCACTGATCCCATTGCCGCGGTGCGCGTCGGCCTGGTAGACGGAAACCTGGTGGCCAATCCGACCGTGGCCGAACAGAAGGTCAGCAAATTGAATATTGTCGTGGCCGCAACGGAAAAGGGCATCGTGATGGTGGAATCGGGAGCCTTCGAGGTTTCCGAGGAGAAGGTCACCGAAGCGCTGGAATTTGGCCACGAGCAGATCAAGAAAATCGTCGCGGGGATCAAGGAGTTGCACGCACAGATCAAGCCGACGAAGATCGTGATCGAGCCGTTCCCGTTTGACAAGGCCATCTACGACGGTATCAAGACAAAATACGGCGCGCGGCTGAAGGATGCGCTAAACACCGAGAAGCACCCGAAGAAGGAAAGCTATCACCTGGTGGATGCGTTGCAAGATGAAATCCTGGAAACGATTCCCGAGGACGACGAAGACAAACTGAGCCTGACCAAGCGCGCCCTGGAGCGGCTGCGCGAAGATTACTTCCGGGAGGAAGTGTTGAAGGCCAAGCGGCGCCCGGATGGCCGCGCGTTCGACCAGATCCGCAAGATCACGTGCGAGGCAGGATGGCTGCCGCGAGTGCACGGTTCGGCGCTGTTTACCCGAGGGGAAACACAGGCGTTGGCGACGCTGACGCTGGGCACAAAGGAAGATATGCAGCGGCTGGACCTGCTGTTTGAAGAGGACACCTTCAAGCGGTTCATGCTGCACTACAACTTCCCTCCGTTCAGCGTGGGGGAAGTGAAGCCATTGCGCGGAGCGGGCCGGCGGGAAATTGGGCATGGAGCGCTGGCGGAACGCGCGCTGGCGAATCTGCTGCCACCGGAGGTCGAGTTCCCGTACGCGATGCGGGTGGTGAGCGACATTCTGGAGTCCAACGGTTCGTCTTCGATGGCCACGGTATGCGGAGGCTCGCTGGCGTTGATGGATGCGGGCGTGCCGATGAAGGCCCCGTGCGCGGGTATCGCCATGGGATTGGTGGTGGGTGAGGACGGAAAATACTCGATCCTGACGGACATTGCCGGCGCCGAAGATCACTACGGCGACATGGACTTCAAGGTTGCCGGGACGCGCGAAGGCATCACGGCACTGCAGATGGATATCAAGGTCACCAGCATCAGCGTTGCGATGATGCGCGAAGCTCTAGCCCAAGCTAAGAAGGCCCGGCTGGAAATTCTGGACATCATGGAAAAGACGCTGCCCTCTCACCGCGAGGCAATTTCCGCTTACGCACCGCGCTTGTACAAGTTGAGTATCCCCATGGACAAAATCCGCGACCTGATCGGACCCGGCGGAAAGAAGATCAAGTCCATCATTGAGCAGACTGGCGTGAAGATCGACGTGCTGGAAGACGGTACTGTGCACATCTTCTCGACTAGCGGGGCGGGTGGCGACCAGGCGTTGCAGATGGTGCGCGACGTCACAGCCAGCGCGGAGATTGGGAAGACCTATCTCGGCAAAGTGGTGCGGCTGGCAGAGTTCGGCGCCTTCGTGGAGTTGTTCCCGGGCACGGATGGCCTGTTGCATATCAGCGAAATCTCCGAACACCGGATTCGCGATGTGCGAGACGAATTGAAGTTGGGCGACCAGGTGCTGGTGAAAGTGCTGGCGATAGAAGGCAACAAGATCCGGCTATCCCGCAAAGCGCTGATCAAGGAAGCGCGCGAAAAACAGGCGAAGAGCCAAGGCGCGTCGGGTGGAGGAACTCCTGCTCCGGCGGCGACTACAACCGAAGGGAACTAGGTTTCAGACAATTCGTGCGACTAAGGCCCCCAGTTCGGGGGCCTTCTTTTTGGTGCTCATGTAACTTGAGATCATCCCGAGTTGAAGAGCGATTCCTACTCCCTTCGATTTCGCTCAGGGCAGGCCGCGGACTCC
The DNA here is from genome assembly GCA_049686315.1 of Candidatus Acidiferrum sp. Taxonomy (GTDB): domain Bacteria; phylum Acidobacteriota; class Terriglobia; order Acidiferrales; family UBA7541; genus Acidiferrum. The sequence continues at coordinate 24,377 of JBAVHY010000463.1, forward strand.
GTTCCCTTCGACTCCGCTCCCCTCGATGCCAATGACAAATTTGGGTGGTGGGCTAAGCGTGGACGCAGTGAACGGCGTCCAGGGCACCCCAGAGAGCATCTAGCGCCTGGTGGGTGGTCGCCAGGATTTCTTCTTCATCGCCGTAGGCATGTTCTTGGAGCCAGCCACGCCAGGCGGCGCGGTGCGCCTTATCGGCATCCTCGTGGACGGTGAAGTAGGCCAGCGCCTTTGGCGAACTGACTCCATAGAACTTCTGCAAACCGTCAATCTTGGTGGTGGCGATTTCCGGCACCTGCGATTCGTAAGCGTAGAGTGCCGCAACCGCCTCGGCAACCGGGCGATCCCCTACAATCTCGCGAAAAGTCTCAACCACTGTTTGGGTTCCCGGGAGCGCCGGGCAGGCGGTGATGTCCTCTTCATTCACGCCGAGGGTGGCGGCAAAATCACGCCAGAGCTTGGGGTGCGGGCGGGACGGATTTTCTTCTTCCGCCAGGTTTTCGAGGATGATGTCGCGGATGGGGCCTTCGGTGCGGGCGGCGAGAACGCGAAGATGTTTCGGAAAGGCTTCGACATGGCGGTAATACTGCGCGGCATACAACTGCAGGGCCTGGCGGCTAAGCTTGCCCATCTGCCAGTCCTGGTAGAAAGGATGTTTCAGAAGACTTTTCTCAGCAATTACAGCATCAATTTTTTCGAGAAGTTGACTGTTCCCCATGGTCTCTCCTCCCGTGGTTCGGCCTCGGCCTGGCTTCAGCCACCCGCCCATCCGCATTTTCCAGGCAATTGCGGGATTGTAGCAGAGTTTGCGGGAATTTGTTGGAGGAGTTAATTGCCCGGATTGTGCAGGCGCTCGATGTCCGCGCCAATGGCGGAGAGCTTCTCGACGATACACTCATAGCCGCGGTCAATGTGATAGACGCGATCGATGAGGGTTTCCCCGGAAGCGACCAGGGCGGCGAGAACGAGGCCGGCGCTGGCGCGCAAATCGGAGGCCTGCACGGTGGAGCCAGAGAGCTGCGCTGGACCGCGCACGACGGCGCGGCTCCCGTCGATGGAGATGTGGGCGCCCATGCGCACCATTTCGCTGGCATGGAGAAAGCGATTCTCGAAGATGGTTTCCGTAATAATGGAAGTGCCTTCGGCCTGGGTGGCAAGCGCCATATATTGCGCCTGCATGTCGGTGGGGAAACCGGGATACTCCTCGGTGGTCACGTCCGCAGCGATAAGTTTTTTCGCGCCGCGCACGCGCAGGGTGGTGGCATCCAGAATTTCAACCGCTACGCCGGCTGATTCGAGCTTGGCAAGGAGTGCGCCCAGGTGACACGGAGCGCAATTGGCGACGGTCAGATCGCCATTGGTGATGGCCCCTGCAACCAAGAATGTACCGGCTTCGATGCGGTCTGGAATGACGGAGTGGGAGGCGGAGTGAAGCTTGTCGACACCGTGAATTGTCAATGTGGAGGTGTCCTCGCCATCGATGCGGGCGCCCATCTTGCGGAGGAGATGGATCAGATCGGTGACCTCGGGCTCGCGGGCACAATTTTCAAGGGTGGTGACACCGTCGGCCAGAGTCGCGGCCATCAGAACATTCTCCGTGCCGGTGACGGTAATTTTTTCAAAGACAATATGCGCGCCCTTCAGGCGGCCTCCGTTTGTGACCCTCGCCTGGATGTAGCCGTGTTCGGTGGCAATACTTGCTCCCATTTTTTCGAGCGCAGTGAGATGTAAATCCACAGGCCGGGCGCCGATGGCACAACCCCCCGGCAAGGAGACCTGCGCCACACCCGAGCGAGCGATAGCAGGCCCAAGAGTGAGGATGGAGGCGCGCATGGTTTTGACGAGTTCGTAGGGCGCGACCGCATCATTCATCGCCTGCGACTCAATTGTGTACGTGTTGGCGGGGAAATCGGTGGTCGAAACCTTTGCGGACATGAACGCCAACAGCTTCACCATGGTTACGATATCGCGCACTTTGGGGATGTTGTGCAGCGTGACCGGCTCGCGAGTGAGCAGTGCAGCCGCCATCAAGGGCAAGGCAGAGTTCTTTGCACCGGCGATTTTCACCGTACCGTGCAGCGGCTTGCCGCCTCGAATTCGAAATTTATCCATTCGCGTTTGCCTGTTTATTCGCCGAGGGCGCGGCGGAGATCGCCACCGGCATCTTCCAGAGCCTTTCGAGCTTTCTCGGCGGATATGCGGCGCTTGAGCATGAGCAACGCCACGCGGAGATTGTGTTTACTTTGCCGCAAAGCGTGTTCCGCTTTAGACATGTCCTCGCCCGTCGCTTCCACCAGGATTCGTTTGGCCCTGTCTCTAAGCTTGCGATTCGTCTTGGTCAGATCGATCATCAGGTTCTCGTAAGCATGGCCCAGACGCACCATCGTCGCCGTTGAGAGCATGTTCAGGACCATTTTTTGCGCTGTTCCCGCCTTCAGTCTGGTTGAACCGGTTAGAATTTCGGGACCCACGTCAGGGGTGATAGCAATGCTTGCAGCTCTGGCCAGGGGCGACTTGCGATTTGCAGTGATACCGATGGTCAGCGCACCCCGCGTTCTGGCGTAAACGACCGCTGCCAGGACGTAGGGCGTCGAGCCACTGGCGGCGATGCCCACGACCGAATCGTTTTTCGCTACGCCGATCTTTTTCAGATCGCGGCGCGCGTTTTCCTTGCTGTCTTCGGCGCCTTCCACCGGCTCCGTCACGGCCTTGTTCCCACCAGCGATCAGCGCGCGCACGAGCTCCGGCGAGGTGCCGAATGTGGGCGGACATTCCGAGGCATCCAGAACCCCGAGACGCCCGCTTGTTCCAGCGCCGACATAAATTAACCGGCCGCCGTTTTGTATCCGGCTGACAATACCGTCCACCGCCCGGGCAATGGCGGGAAGTTCGCGCCCGACGGCGGGAGCCACCTTACGGTCTTCGCGGTTCATAAGGCGCAGAATATCGATTGCCGCCATATCATCGAGATTTGTTGACGCTTGATTTCTTTGCTCGGTTAGACGCTGGTCCACGCGCCTGCGCGCTTTGTTCGAGGAGGGCATTTGTAAATTATAGCTGTGCTGCGCGGCGCTTAGGAAATGCGCAGCGAATACAGCAACTCCGGGTGAAGCAAATGTCTACCGTGGGAACGAGCTGTGGTAGAACTAAGTAGGTTCTGTGATTTCTCAAAATTGAAACTGGAACGCTAATTCATGGACGTGCTCAAAAAACTGTTTGAACAGCACTTTCACTTGCCGGTGGAGCGGAGCCAGCCACTGCAAGGTGAACTCGGAGGCTCCGGGCGAAATATTATCCGGCTATCCGCCGGAAAAGTGAGCGCCATCGGTATTCTCCACGGAGTGCGCGAGGAGAACACGGCGTTCATTGCGTTTTCGCGACACTTCCGCTGGCATGGCCTGCCCGTGCCGGAAATCTACGCGGAAGATTTGAGCCAGGGGGCCTATCTCGAAGAAGACCTCGGCGACACATCGCTTTTTGAGTTTCTTTCCCGAAACCGTTCGGGCGAGAAAATCGGGCCTGCGGTGATTGAGGCCTACCGCAAGGTTGTTGCCGTGCTACCACGATTTCAAGTGGTGGCCGGGCGCGATTTGAATTATGAGGTGTGCTATCCGCGCGGCAGCTTTGATCGCCAATCGATTTCGTGGGATTTGAACTACTTCAAATACTATTTCCTGCGGCTTGCCGCCATTCCGTTCAGTGAGCAAGCCCTGGAAGACGATTTCGGGCGGTTAACCGATTTCCTGTTGACCGCGCCGGGCGATTACTTTCTGTATCGCGATTTTCAGTCGCGCAACATCATGTTGCGTGGCGGAGGGCCGTTTTTTGTCGACTATCAGGGCGGCCGCAAAGGGGCGCTGCAGTATGACATCGCGTCTCTGTTGTATGACGCCAAGGCCGACTTGCCGCCGGAGTTGCGACAACAACTGTTGGACCACTATCTTGACACGCTTGCCGGCTTCATCAATCTGGACCGTGAATCATTCCTGCGTCACTACTATGCGTACGTCTACGTGCGCATTCTCCAGGCGCTCGGCGCTTACGGATTTCGGGGCTTTTACGAGCGCAAAGCCCATTTCCTGCAAAGCGTGCCATACGCTCTAAAAAACCTGCGCTGGCTGCTCCACAACGTAAAGCTGCCTATCGAATTGCCGACTCTGATGGACGCATTCCGGAGCATGCTGGCTTCGAAGAAGTTGCTGGGACTGGCGTCCGAAGCGCAGAATCTGGTCGTCCGGATCTTCAGTTTTTCGTTTCACCGCGACTTGCCTAAGGATGAGAGCGGGAACGGCGGCGGATTCGTGTTCGATGGCCGCAGCCTTCCGAATCCCGGGCGGGAGGCGCGCTTCAAAACTCTCACAGGCAAGGACGCGCCGGTCATGGATTACCTGAACCAGCAAGAAAGCGTGCACCAGTTTCTCGCGGGCGTGTTTTCGCTGGTCGATGCTAGCGCCGACAATTATCAGCTACGCGGGTTCAAAAACCTGATGGTGTCGTTCGGTTGCACGGGCGGGCAGCACCGCTCGGTCTATCTGGCCGAGCAACTGGCGAAGCGTATGCGCGGGAAGAGCGGGATTGAGGTTGTGGTGCGGCATCTGGAGTTGGAGAAGTTGGAACGATGAGGGCCATGGTCCTGGCGGCGGGGTTGGGCACGCGGCTTCGCCCGCTGACCGATCATTGCCCCAAAGCCCTGGTGGAGATTGGAGGCCGGACGCTGCTGGAGATTACGCTTTCCCGTTTGCGCACTTTTGGCGTCAGCGAAGTAATCATCAACGTGCACCATTTTGCGGGGATGATTCTGGATTTTCTGAAAGCCAACAACAATTTTGGAATGCGGATTGAAGTGTCCCGCGAAGAAGTGTTGCTGGATACAGGGGGCGGGTTGAAGAAGGCGGGCTGGTTTTTCCTCGAGAACGCCGAGCGAATGGAGGAGCCTTTCCTGATGCACAACGTGGATGTCATCAGCACGATTGATTTGCATCGCACGGTGGAGTGGCACAAGGAAAACGGAGCGCTCGCTACGCTCGCGGTTCAGGAGCGGAAATCGTCGCGCTACCTGCTCTTCAATGAACAACTGCAGCTGTGCGGGAGGCGAATTGTGCGGGAGCAGAAAGAGGAGGTGCTGCGCGCGTCAGGGGAGTTGCAGGCGCTGGCATTCACGGGGATTCACGTCATCTCCCCGCGTCTTCTCACGTTGATGAATGAGGAGGGCGTGTTCTCGATCATCGACACGTATTTGCGGCTCGCTGGCGAAGGAGAAAACATCCAGGGTTTTCGCTCGGACGACTACTACTGGCGCGACCTCGGCAGCCTGAGCCGGCTCCAGCAGGCTTCCGAGGATTTCAAGCGAAAACTATTCTCGTAAGCGAGCCTCGGATCGTCTCGGGATGGGCAGTTCGGCGACTGAGTCCGTGAGAGCGGCGGCGCGC
>JBAVHY010000464.1:0-3768 GCA_049686315.1 Candidatus Acidiferrum sp.
GAATATGCGTGTACGTTAACGGTGATTGCCAGTCGTCGAGGGGTGTTACAGCCAAAAAGGTCAAGGTGCGTGGAGGCATAAATGCGTTCTCGTTCCTCTCGGAGTGTTTTCAACATATCAGATAAAGCTCAAGGTTGGCTTGGCCGTGTTCTTGTTTTCTCGGCGGTGCTCTTGGCGTTGCCGGTTCTCGCAGCAGCGCAGGACGGGACGATTCTCGGCACCGTTACCGATCCATCCGGCGGGGCAATTCCGAACGTTGCCATCACTATTACGAATACGGATACAAATCTGGTCGTTCACTCTACGACCAATGATGTCGGTCAATACGTGGTTCCCAATCTCCGCATTGGTCACTATATGCTTCGCGCGGAATGCAACAACTTCAAGACGGCGGAGGAAAAGGGGATTGTACTTCAAATCGGCGACCGTCGCCGCATAGACTTCCAATTGGAAGTTGGCACCGCTACCGCTGTAATCACCGTTGAGGCCCAAGCCGCCCCCATTGCCGTTCAGACGGATTCGAATGACATCAGTACGGTCATCACCGGCCAGCAGGTCACCCAACTCGAGACCAACGGACGGAGCCTGTACGAACTGGCTAACTTGGTTCCGGGAGCCAGCAGCGCACAGGTTGACTTTCAAACGCCAACGCCCATGGGTGGAGACCAAACCATTAGCTTCAACGGACAGCGAATCGCCCACTCTCTTTACATGATTGACGGAGGGGAAGCGGCGGACCGTGGCGGTTCTGGTGCCATCGTAATGCCTTCACTTGACGCTCTTTCGGAATTCCGTGTTATGACATCGAACTACTCTGCGGAGTACGGCCTTGTTTCAGGTGCGACCATCACCACGGCTGTCAAAGGCGGCACTGACCAATTGCACGCTTCAGCCTGGTGGTTCGGCCGCAATGATTGGCTGGATGCGCGCGGCTGGTTCAATCCCACACCGAATAAGGTGCAGGAGTTGCGCTTTAACCTCTGGGGCTTCAACGTTGGCGGTCCCGTCCAATTCAAGAAGAACGCCAACCCGAAAACCTTCTTCTTCTACAACATGGAATGGCGGCGTGAGGTGAACGGTGGCGGTATTCGTCAGACCGTTCCGCTCGCAAGTACTTACGGCGGAAACTTAACTGACGCGGTTGCTTACAACGCCGCGAACGGGAATGCTCTCTTTAATACGACGAACGGGGCATTGAGTATGCCGTTAGGGGTTCAGGCGCCCTATGCGTGCCAGGTATCCCCTGCGGTCAACGCAGCGTTCACTGCCGCTGGGCAGGCCCTGAGTGGTTGTACTGGTGGATCGCCGGATCCTACCAAGGCGCAGGCGTTCGTTTATAACGGCCAGCAGAACGCCATTAACCCGGCGTTGATTGATCCCAACGCGGCGGCCTTGTTGAAAGCGGGCGTCTTCCCAGCCCCCACCAGCGGTAATTTGTTCAATGGCGGCCAGAATGCCCCCACGAATGTGAAGGAAGAAATTGTCCGCCTCGACCACACCTTCAACAGCCACTGGACGATTTTTGGACACTGGATCTCCGAGCAGGTGCTGCAGACTGATGTGCCCGCACGTTGGGCCTGGGTCAACCTGCCGACCTCCAGCGACACGTTTGGCAATCCTTCCTACCAAGCTGTGGTGCACTTAGCCAACACCATTAGTCCCAGGCTGGTGAACGAGATAGCCTTCAACTACGGCGGAAACCGTATCAATATCCAGCCATTGGGCGTTTACGATGCCAGCAAGGCCGGTTTCCAACAGAATCGACTGTTTTCGGGGCACAACAACATTCTCCCGCAGTTGTTTCTGGTGGGCAAAACGGGAGCGGTGTACAACCAGAACTGGAGTCCTTGGCTCAACACCGCCGACAGCTACCAAATCCGTGATGACGTTTCCTGGACCAAGGGAGCACATCAGTTCAAGTTTGGCGGAAGTTGGCTCAACTTCCGTAAGGCGCAGCCGTTGCAGGACAGCCCGCAGGGCGGTTTCCAGTTTAACGGTACGTACACGGGCTATGACTTTGCTGACTTCCTGCTGGGCCTCTCTAACAACTACTCGGAGGCTGCACTTAAGGACACGCGACACTGGAACAGTGTCTCTTGGGGGCTGTACATCCAGGACGATTGGCGCGCCACCCGGCGTTTGACTGTGAACCTCGGCCTGCGGTGGGACGGAATTCCGCACACCGCTGAAATCAATGGGCAGCAATCTAACTTCTACTCGAATATCTGGAATGCCTCCGGAGCGGCAGCGGCGTTTGCGCCTGGCAGCGGTATAGGCTTTGCCAACGCCAGCGGGACGCAGATTTGTTCCGGCGTCGGTATACCTAACGCAACTTGTACCGGCCCGAATCCCTTCTTGGCCGCAGGCCCGAACCCAGCACTGAATGGACTGCTGTCCTACGACAACGGTCTCGGCATTGCCGGGAAGAACGGCATTTCCAAGGGACTGGTGGACAATCACTGGAATACCTTTGGACCGCGCATCGGTTTTGCTTATGACCTTACGGGCAAAGGCAAGACCGTCCTTCGCGCCGGTGTCGGTACCTTCTTCGAGCGCATCCAGGGCAACGACATGTACCAGTCCGGACAAAACAATTTGTTCGGCGGCAATCCTTCCATCAGCAACGTTTCTCTGTCAAATCCGCATACCGGCGTCGGCCCGGCCGGAACCGTGATCAGTGCTGCGACCCTCCCGGTGACCGTGAACGGCTTAACTGCGCTGGACCCCAGACACTATAAAATTCCCACGAGCTATCAATATAGCGCGGGAATTCAACAACAACTCGCCGCCAGAACTGTGTTGTCGATTGCTTACGTAGGCAACCAGGGACGTCACATGAGTTATGCCTCGGAAATCGACATGCCGGCCTACAGCCTGTTGCCAACCTTCTTCACGCCCACGGGCGGAAACACAGGTAACGAAAACCTGTACCGACCGTATCTCGGTTACGGAAGTATCAAGATGGCACAGAACGGTGCCAACTCCAGTTACAACTCTTTGCAGATATCTTTGCGCTCGCAGATTCATGACCTGACGCTGCAAGCAGCCTATACTTACGCGCATGCCACCGATTCCGCCGATAACGCGCTAAATGGCGGGGATGGCGGCGACTTGGACTATATAACCAACCCATATGCTGGGTGGAAGTATGACCTCGGTCCATCGCAATACAATCGCCAGAACATCGCATTCGTCAACTTTATCTACAACATTCCACTCTTTCGGAAGAGTGATAACCGTTTCTTGAAAAACGTCGCCGGCGGCTGGCAGGTCTCGGGTGTCGTAACTATGGAGTCGGGCCAGCCACTGAATCTGCAGGTCGGCGGTGGCGTGCAATCCATATGCGGCGCCGTTAGTGGCAGTTGCCGCATCCGGCCGAACCTGGTTGGACCCATCACCTACCCGAAAAATGCGACGTCCTCGCAGAGCAATTCAAACGGAACCATACAGTGGTTTAACCCCTCGGCATTTGCGGCAAACCTCCTGCCGGGGAACAACAATGTAGCTACGTGGGGCAATCTCAAATTCGACGGTGTGTGGGGTCCCGGGCGCGACAACTGGAACCTCGCCTTGTTCAAGACGTTTAATTTCACCGAACGGCTACACTTTGAACTCCGCGCCGAAGGCTACAACATATGGAACCATCCGCAAATGAACGGCGTGGATTCGACCGTCGGGGATAAGGACTTTGGCAAGGTCACCTCCGCCTACGATCCGCGTGTCTTCCAGATCGGTGCCAAGCTCGTTTTCTAGCGGCCTCCACCACCC
>JBAVHY010000465.1:0-1546 GCA_049686315.1 Candidatus Acidiferrum sp.
GCGCTCGGGATGACAAGTTGCTTCTATTGTGAAGACAATTTGTTATTTGTGAGGTGGATTAGCCGACGGACCGCTATTGGTGGAGGCCGGCGGCGATGGTTTTGACTATGGTGCCGTTGGCGTCGTCATCTTTGAGGGCCCAGACGAAGGCGCCGCCTAGGCCGCCAGGGACGCGCGTGCGCACGTAGGCGGTTTTCAGAAAAACGGTGACGGGATCGTCGTAGGACCAGAAGGTTTGCGAGTTGGGGTCGTAGAGCCACACCGCGATTCTTCGGTAGTCAAAATGGCGAGTAAAGCCGGTGAGACCGGTGAGGGTGAGGTAGGTGATGACGCCGGGAGTTTGCAGGTAGTCGGCGGGAGGAAAAGGAGCAGCAGCGGTGGAAGTTTGATAGAGGCCGTTGTTTGCGCTGGGGACACCGGTCCAGCCGCGCGCATAAGTGGGGATACCGAGAACGAGCTTTTGCGCGGGAACGCCGGCGTGGAGGTAGGAGCTGATGGTGTAGTCGATATAGAAATTCTGGTCCTCGACGGGATCCTGCTTATCGTCGAAGAGCGGGGAGGCGTGGTTGGTGGACGATTCCCAGGTGCCGTGGAAATCGTAGCCTTGCACATTATAGAAATCGAGTTGTTCGGCAACTTCGGCCAATTGAATGTTAGAGAAGTTTTGCTGGCCGGCGGGCCCGAACATGGTGAGGAGGTAATGCTGCTTGTTGGTTTTGCCCAAGGCGTTGAGTTGTTTGCGGAACTCCTGCAGGAGAAGAGTTGCGTTCTGCGTGTCGGAAGCGGCGGGGAATTCCCAATCAATGTCGAAGCCATCGAAGACGCCCGCGGCGGAAATGCCTGGAGCGAGATTGCCGTTGATGAAGAGATCGATGCAGTTGGCGACCATGGTCTGGCGGGAGGAAGCGGTGCTTGCGGCGGCGGAGAAACCGTCAGCGCCAGCAAGAGAGATGAGGACTTTCAGGTTGGGATGAAGCTGCTTGAGTTGCTGGAGAGCGGCGAAGTTACCGTAGAGCGGGCCAGCGTAGGGAGTGCCATTGACGCTGGGAAGGTAGGGAGTTTGATAATCGGCCCAAGAGTCGGCGATGGCGCAGCCGGTGGAAGTGGCATTGCCGAAAGCGTAGTTGAGGTGCGTGAGCTTGTTCGCAAGGCCATTGGATTGGAGATTAGCGATGTTGTAGCCGGCGAAGTAGATGCTCCACTCCTCGAAATAGCCGCCAACAACTTTGGGGTGGTGATTGTTTTCATTTTCAGGTTGCGTTGCGGAGACAGGAAGAGTGAGAAGGAGCGAAAGGAGCAGGCTTGTGAGCAAGAAAACAGATTTTGATGGACGCGGGGAAAGAGGAAAAGTCATAGGAATCACCTCGGGACGGAAGGATTTGGACGGGAGCGACTATAGACCTATATAGCAGTGGAGGCAATAGTTTAATTTTGTGGGGAAAATGAAGTGGGTGGAGAGAGGGGACTATATAGCGGGGAGAAACGTGATTCGTGACTCGCGAAAGCCAAGAGGATTCCTCGCTGCGTGGGCTGCGCTCCCCTCGAA
>JBAVHY010000466.1:0-14074 GCA_049686315.1 Candidatus Acidiferrum sp.
GTTGTCGCGTTATGCAAGATTCGATTTTGGCAGACCGGCAACCATTTGTGATTGTCGAGCGGAGCCCGGTGCTGCGACCCAACAACGCACAACGCAAGGATGTAGGCTCTACCACCCGACGGGGTAGCCGTTCTTCTTGTTCTGTTCATCGAGCCAGGCTTTCAACGGCGCAAAGTAATCGGCCAGCGCGGAAGCGTCAGCCTCTTTCTGCCCGGTAATCACTTCCATTGCTTCGGGCCAAGGCTTGCTTTGTCCCAAGGCCAGCATCTGATTCAGTTTCTCGCCAGCGGCCTTGTTGGCGTAAATCGAGCAGCGGTGCAGCGGTCCTTGCACCCCGGCGGTTTTGCAGAGCGCGCGATGAAATTGGAATTGATAAATGTCCGCAAGGAAATAGCGGGCATAAGGGGTATTGCTGGGCACATGGTATTTCGCTCCAGGATCGAAATCCGTCTCGGAGCGAGAGACCGGGGGCGCGACGCCCTGATATTTCAGGCGCAAATCCCACCAGGCCTTGTTGTACTGCTCCGGCTTCACCTGGCCAGAGAAGACTTGCCAGCGCCATTTATCAATCACCAGTCCAAACGGGAGAAATGCCACTTTTTCCAGCGCCTTTTGCAAAAGGTAATCCGTATCGCCGGACGCAGGTGGAACCGCGTCTATCAGGCCCAGCTTCTTCAGATACTCGGGTGTGACGGAAAGCGCGATCGTGTCTCCAACGGCCTCGTGGAATCCGTCGTTGGCGCTGCCTTGAAATAGCGGTGGCTGGGTGTTATAGGCGCGGGCATAAAAGTTGTGGCCGAGCTCGTGGTGAATAACTCGGAAATCTTCTTCCCTGATCTGGATGCACATTTTGACGCGCAGATCGTCCTTGAAATCGACGTCCCAGGCGCTGGCGTGGCAAACGACGTCGCGGTCGGCTGGCTTTGTGAACAGGGAACGCTCCCAGAACGTTGGTGGGAGAGGAGCAAAACCGAGCGACGTGAAGAAATTCTCGCCGTATTTAACCATGCCCTTGGCATCCGTCTTGCGATCGACAAGGATTTTCGTGAGGTCAAAATTTTGCGGCGGCTTCGGCGAATCCATCAGCTCGTAAACGTTGTTCCACTCCTGCGCCCAGATATTTCCGAGAAGATGAGCCGGGATAGGTCCGCTGGGCGGAACGACGGTTGCGCCATATTTTTTTGCCAACTGGCCGCGCACGTAAGCGTGCAAAGAAAGGTAAAGAGGCCGGAGCTGCTCCCACAGCCGATCCATCTCCTTGGCGAATTGATCGGGAGGCATGTCGTAATTCGAACGCCACAAAGCGCCCACATCCGGGTAGCCTAACTGGCGCGAACCTTCGTCGCCGAGTTCCACCATTCGGGCGTAACGTTGGCGCATGGGCGCGCCAATAGCATGCCAGCCTAGCCAAGCGCGCTTCAGTTCCTCGGGATCGCGGTTCGAGGCCATCAACTTTTCGATCGCGGTTATGTCCAAGCAGGGCTTGCTGTCGCCATCCGGACACCACTTCCCTTTCCCGTAATCAGCGTCCAACGAAGCCAGGATTTGCGCCAGTTCCTTCTGGGCTTTCGGATCGTCGGGCGCTGGGAATCCGGTAGCCAATTCGAGCAACAATCGCTTGCGCCCAAGTTCTGGCGGGAGCGCCACTTTGTCAAAGCGGTGCGCTTCCTTGGCATATTGCGTGGCGGCAGTATTGGCTTCTTCGCCGGCGTCGGCGGCGATCTGCTCGGTGTCCGCGGTGATAAAATTCTCCTGGACCCAGGCGGCACGCGCAGCCTTTAAGTTCAAGTCGAATAGGCGCCGCTCCGCGTCCTCAATGAACTTCTTTGCTTCTTCCGATGTGGGTGGAGCTGCGGCCGTTGGCGACTGGGGCCTTGCCACACCTGGCAACAAAGCAAAACATAATAGTGCCGCGCCCATGCATTTCCATGTTCGTTTCATTGGAGATTCTCCTCGTGCTTTTGCGAAAAACAGATCCCTCGCTGCGCTCGGGACGACAAGTTGTTGTGTAAGCTGTGAAGCCGCGATCAGCCAGCAACATTATCCTACGCGCTGCGATCCTGCTTCTTTTCCACCACGGCGTGTAACTCCGCTAAGGCGCGATCCATGCCGGCGCGGTCCACATTCCAGTGGGTCACCATGCGCACCGAATAGAGCGCCGTGTCCTGCGCCCAAACACCTTTTGCGTGCAGCGCATCGCACAGCTCGACCGCGGTCATGCCGCTGGACTTGCAGTCAAAGATCACAATATTGCTTCGCACCCCGGCGGGATCGATTCTCAGGCCGGGGATTCGTGCGATGCCTTGGGCAAGATGCCTGGCATTTTCGTGATCCACATGGAGCCGTGCCGGTGATTTTTCAAGCGCAATCAATCCCGCAGCCGCAATCACTCCAACTTGGCGCATACCGCCGCCAAACATTTTGCGGTACACGCGCGCGCTCTCGATAAATTCCCGCGAGCCGGCAATCATGGAACCGACAGGTGCGCCAAGTCCCTTCGAGAGGCAGAACATCACGGAATCAACCTTCTCGGTCATGCGCGCGACGTCATCCTTCAGTGCGGCGGCGGCATTGAAGACGCGCGCGCCGTCAAGGTGCACTTTCAAGCCCAGCGCGTGGGCCTTATCACAGATCTCGTGCACGCTCTCTGTGGGATAGACCGTGCCCCCGGCCATGTTGCTCGTGTTTTCCAGGCAGATAAGCGCGGTCTGCGAATCGTAATAAATGTTCGGACGGATGGCGGCGTGGATTTGTTCCCAGGTCAGAATGCCATCTTCGCCGCCGCGCACCGCTCGGGGCATGCAACCGGCAATTGCCGACATGGAGGCGAGTTCGTAGAGATTGACGTGGCTGCGTTCTTCGCAGATGACTTCGTTGCCATGGTGGGTCCACACCTTGATGGAAATTAGGTTGCCCATGCAGCCCGTGGGAACGAACAGGGCGGCTTCTTTGCCGAACATTTCCGCGGCGCGCTTCTGCAAAAGATTGACCGTGGGGTCCTCCCCGTAGACGTCGTCGCCGACTTCGGCGGCGGCCATGGCGCGGCGCATTTCCTCGCTGGGGCGTGTGACCGTGTCGCTGCGGAGATCAATGCTGCCTTCGACCGGCGAGACATGATCGGGGTCCACCAATTGATTTCCTTTCGCCACCGTGTACGTCATTTTCTTCTCCGAGTGCCGCGCCTTTGTGTTTCCCGGCGCGTTAACGAAGTAGCTCTACCAACACTTCGTTGGAAATGCTCAGTTTCGCTGGCGCAAGCCTGATTATGTCACCTTCAAGTTCTACCATGCCGCTGGACGCCAGGCGCCCGATCTTCTCTTTCAGGTCGATGCCATATTGGCGTTCAATGCCGGCCAGGTCAATGCCCGCGAGTTGACGCAGGCCCAGGAACAATTCCTCTTCGAGCGCTTCTTCCGCGCTCACCGCTTGCAGGTTTTCGATCGCAGGCTTGCCAGCCGCAATTGCCGCAACATACTCTGCGGCATCATGCACGTTTGCCCAGCGCTGTTTGCCAGCAAAGGAATGCGCGCCTGCGCCGAATCCGAGATAGGGTTCGCGGCGCCAGTACTTCAGGTTGTGCTTCGAAGCATAGCCGGGTTTGGCCCAATTGGAAATTTCGTATTGCCCGTAGCCGGCGGCCTTTAGCTCGGCTTGCGCTCGTTCGTAAAAGTCGGCCATGGCTTCTTCACTCGGCAACTCTCCGGCGCTGTAGCGGGTGCCGCCCTGGAGGACTTCCAGGCCGAGACGTGAGCCTTCGTCGATTTCCATCATGTAGACGGAAACGTGCTCCGGAGAAAGCGTGATGGTTTCCGCGAGAGAATAGCCCCAGGAGTCGTGAGTTTGCTTCGGCAGGCCGGCAATCAGATCGAAACTGATATTGCGAATGCCGGCTTCGCGAAGGACAGGCATTGCTCTGTAAATGTCGGCGCTGCGGTGCATGCGTCCCGCGGCCTTCAATTCCCCATCGACGAAAGATTGCGTGCCAAAACTGAGGCGGTTGATCCCCGCTGAGGCCCATTGGCGTGCTTTTTCGGCTTCGATGGTTTCCGGGTCGGCTTCGAGCGTCACTTCTTCCCATGAACAGGGGAAAGCACCGCGGATTGAGCTGAGGAGGCCGCTGAGCAGTGCGGGATCCAAAAGACTGGGCGTGCCGCCCCCGATATAGACTGTGTCAACAGCCGCGTGAGGGCCTTGTGTTTCGCGGAGGGATTGCCAGTCAAAGCCCGCGATTTCGCGGCGAATCGCCTCCACGTACGGCGCGAAGCGGTCCATGGACACAACGCCCGTGTGGAAGTTGCAATAGGTGCACTTGGTTTGACAAAAGGGCACCTGGATGTAAACGCCGAGATTCGCCATTGTTGAAAACTGTAGCACATCGGGCACAGTACCTTGTCATCCCGAGCGCGGCGAGGGATCTGCTTTTTTCGGCTGTGATGGTTTCGCCTTTCAGGGTTGTGGTTCGGGAGGCTGCGGGAGATCCGGGATTTTCGCCAATGCCTCCGCTGGCAGTGGTTTCAGTTGGAGTTGCTCCGTGAGGAAGGCAATTCGATCGCGGCGGGCCTCGCCGTTTAAGGCGTGGGGTGCGTCATAGAGCTTGAACTGCTTGGGTTCGCTGGCGAAAGCGGCTGCCGCCTTCGCGCGCTCGGGCGTGAGGAATTTTTCCTGAGTAGCGTTTTGAAAGAACAATGCCGCCGGGGCAGCGTGAGATAGATACTTGCTGGGATCGATTAAGGAGTGTTTGGCCACGAAAGCATCTGTTTTCTCCGCACCCTGCTTCTGCCGCAATTCCTGGAACTCCGCGCTCTTGACTATCATTTCGTCGGAGAGGCCGTCGGCCATCAGAACAAAGGCGCGAAAGCGTTTATCTATGCCGCTGACGATGGCGCCCGCGGTGGCGCCGCAACTGTGGCCGACATACGCAAGGCGCTTGGAGTCCACGAAGGAACGGCCGAGAAGGAAATCAGTGGCACGACGGATATCCACGACTTGCTGGACCACCTCGTCAATTTGCTTCGTGGACAGGGGATCCTTGTCTTGCACGTAGCCTGGACGCGCGATCGGGAAATCAATCAAAAGAGAAGCGACGCCGGAAGGAGCCAGCGCTACGGCTTCGTCCAAAAATTCCTTGCGGTTGCGAAACTCCGAATTCGCCCAGCACCAATGACCCCAGATCACCGCCGCAAACGGGCCCTTGCCGGGCGGTAAGACGAGATAGGCCGGCACGCGCCCGCCCTTGGGACTCGCGTAGGAAAAATCGTAGATGCCTACCGGACCGCGAAAGTCCAGGCCAACATCTTCGGAATCAAGCGGAAGCTTCGCGTCGTAATCGAATGGGTGAAAGTTGGGACGTTGAGCGAAAGCGGAAACGCCGAGAACGAAAAAAGCCATCAGCAGGCGGCGCATGGAACTCCCTTGTTTCGCGCAGTCTATACCCGCTGGCGGAGGAAACAAGAGAAGTTTTCAAACCGGTTTCTGATATCTGCTACCTGATATCTCTTCCTACTTCATCCCCTCCACAATCTGCTTCCCGTGAAACCGTCCATTCTCGATAAAAATTTCATTCGTATTCTTACCCGCCACCACCACACCTGCCAGGTATATCCCCTTCACATTGCTCTCCAACGTGTTCGGATCCAGCGCAGGTCTCCGGCTCACCGCATCCAGCTTCACTCCCAAACTCTCAATGAATTCGTAATCCGGGTGATACCCCGTCAGCGCAAACACCTGTTTACCGCGCACCAGCCGCGCCTCGCTTGCCCCGAGCTTCGAGGGGTCTCCGTTCTCAATCAACAACCCGTCCCGCACAATTTCCTTAACTCGCGCCTGAAAAATTGCCTGTATCTGTCCCGCCTTGATTCGATTCTCAATATCCGGCTTCACCCAATACTTGATCGACGCCCCCAGTTCCTTCCCTCTCACCAACAGCGTCACTCGCGCTCCATTCCTCCACAAATCCAGCGCCGCTTCCACCGCCGAATTCTTCCCGCCAATCACCACCACGTCCTGATTCCAAAATTCGTGCGGCTCCGTGTAGTAGTGGCTTACATGCGGCGAGTGCTCTCCCGGCACACCCATCTCATTCGGCAAATCGTAATATCCCGTCGCCACCACCACTTTCTTCGCCTGATACCGCTCTTCCGTGCCGCTCTCCGTCTCCGTCACCGCCGTGAACGCGCCGTCATGCCCGTCCACCCGCAACACGCGTTCAAACAGCCGCAATTCCAGCGCGTAATGCTCCGTGCCCTTCCGGTAATATTTCAACGCCTCCGTCCGTGTCGGCTTCTCACCCCCGCACACCATCGGCAAATCCCCAATCTCCAGCAATTCCGGCGTCGTAAAAAACACCATGTTCACCGGGTAGTGATAAATCGAATTGCATAAGCATCCCTTATCAATCACCAGCGCCCGCATCCCCGCCCGCTTCGCCTCCATAGCGCAAGCCAACCCCGTCGGCCCCGCCCCCACGCAAATCATGTCGTATGTACTCATAGCCCTTCGATTTCCCCGCCCCTCCCCCGGTTACGAGCGTGCCGACCTGTCTTTAGACCGGCTCTTTTGCCTTTGTAGGGGCGGCTTTACGCCGCCATCTTGGGTTCAGTTCCTTACGCAATATCACAAATGAACTTGAGGGTGCCCCACCCTAGGTTTGTTAGGGTGGGCTCTTACGTTCTAATGTCAGGAACTCTCTTCTCTTCGCTCTCTGTTCCCCTCTTTCTGCTCCCCCGAATGCCCCGGCTTAAGGTCTGGGGTCTCATGGCTGGTACAACCTACCTGCTTAGCTTCCTTTGTGCGCAGGTCCAGCCGGTAACAGCGATCCTTCTCATCCCAGATCAGTAATCCGTTCCCAAACAGTTTTAGATTTGTGATAAAAACCCATTGCACATCCTCTTCCAAGCCGGACTGGATTTCCACTGTGAAGATAGACACTCTCCACAATTCCTTTCCGGCGTGGACGTCAGTCGCAATCACAAACGCTTCCCTCCCCGTCCCGTCAGCGGAGTACGTAACACCTTTGCTGGTAACGGGAGCTACCGGCTTAGGTGGCAGCCTTTTCCCCAACATCTCCGCAGAAATCAAAAGAGTCAAGAGTGCTGCAAAACAGACTTGTCTCACCGTATATTTCCTCGGCGCCTCGACCTTCTTCACTGGTCGCCGGGCGCTGGCCACCTTCTACTGTTTCCCCGCCATCTGCAATATCCCCACTAGTTCCGCGCGAAACTTCTCCAACTCCCTCAATCTTTCCTCCGTCGCCGCCACTTCCGTCTTCTTCCACACAAACACATCTCCCGAGGGCTTCTTCAATCGCACACTCAAATTCCCTTCCACCATCACCGTCGCGGGCGCCAGTAATCGCAATCCTCCATTCGCCACCGGAGCCAGCACCGCCGCGCACTCTCCCCGATGCACGCACAGCGCATTCTCATAGGGCGGTATCGCAATCGGCCGGTACCCCGCCATAAACAACCGCTCCATCGTCTGCATCTGAAATTGCGTCAGTTCAATCATGCCCGCAAATTATACACGCCCCCATCTGACCTTGAGGGTGCCCCACCCGCCGGTTTTGAGAGTGGGGTCCTGGGTTTCTCTCGTAGGGGCGCAGCACTGCTGCACCCCATGCCTGCGCAATCCCTAAATACGCCCTCGTGGTAGCGCCGGCATCCTTGCCGGCTCTTGGGTTTCTCTTCGTAGATTCTCTCTCTTCCAGTTCAAGCCCTTTGTAACGCTGGCATCCTGCCGGATTTTGGGTTTCTCCGCGCGACCGCCTTCTGCTTGCCCTGAGCTTCGAACGGGGGCGGTCCTCCAACGTTTCCAAACTGGACCCCGCTTGGCTCGCTACCCTTTCTCCCTGCTTGCGCATCCAACGCCCGGGTGTAGACTCCCTCTCAAGAGGTGAACTCGCATGTTTCCGATTACTCCCGAGCAGGCCAGCTTTCTCTCGCTATACACGCTTCCCTCGGTAAAGAATGAGCACCGGACCACACGCTCCATCATTGAAGCCATCCCTCAGACCAATGCCGACTACCGACCCGACCCGCATTCCAAAACCGCGATGGAACTTGCCTGGCACATCGTTGCTGCCGAGCATCGTTTCTATAGCGGCATTGTCGCCGGCGCGTTCGATTTCACTCCCAATCACCGCCCGGAAAATGTGCGGACGCCCGCTCAGATCGGCCAGTGGTATGGAGATTCCTTCGCCAAGAATTTCGACTTACTCTCGAAGCTTTCCGGCGAACAGCTTGTCAGGATCATCGATTTCCGCGGCATGTTCCAGTTGCCCGCGGTCGCCTACTACAACTTCTCGCTGCCTCACACCATCCACCACCGCGGGCAGCTCTCCACCTACCTGCGCGCAATGGGCGGCAAAATTCCCAGCATCTACGGCGAAAGTTACGACTCCGCCGAAGCCAAAAAAGCCGCGCAGGCCTGATCGCCCACCAACACAAGCTGTCAGGAATTGTGTCGCGTCGTCCTGATTCGATACAGAGTCTCGCCCGCACGCGGAATCACTTTGATTCCCTCTTCCTCACGGCCTTGCCATTCTTTCAACTCAATGCTGGCGGGGTCCAGATACCCGAGATTCAATCGCTCGCAGCGTTCCTCTGAAATGCCGGTCGAAAGCGTGACGCGAATGCGATCCCTCTCGAAGCCCGTTCCCAAATCGAATACGCCTTCACCGCGCAAATGAGTGGAATGCGCAAGCACGCCGCGCGGAACGTCCGCAAAACGGTCCCATTGCTTCACGAAATAATCCCGGCAGTGATAGCCGATACGGTTAATGAATGCCCCGTGCGTGTAACTGATTTCCGTGATATGCGGCGCGTAAATCACCACTTCGCCATCGTCCATGATTGCCGGCTCCACCTTGTACATCCCTTTCGCGGCGGTCCAAATGTCAGCGTACATCTCCGGCATCACGGAGAGCACACGGCGATATGGCCGGTCGATCCATTCAATGTGCTTCTGCGAGGAGAGTTTCGCCGCGGACTCCCAAGCCTCGCGAGCAGACCCGAAGTACACACCGGAAACTCCCTCCTTGGTCACCACCAGGGCCAAGCACGCAACGGGTACTTTGATTTTCCGGGCTGCCCGGTCGATCAGTTCACGCACGGGCGTATAACACGTGCCAATCAGACGGTAGCTACCCAGCAACGCCCCCAGCCAATGCGTCTGATCGATCATGCCTTGGCCGCTGATGCCGGGAAATAGGTACTTGTTGCCACCCGAAAAGCCAACTACCTCATGGGGGAATACTGGCCCGCAAATCAGCACTTGGTCGTAGTCAAAAATGAGGCGGTTGATTTTCACGGGAATGGGCTCCGATAAAAGGCCAGTGGAAACTTCCTCCACCTCGCTCGCGGCAATTGTGCCAATTTCCACAAACGTTTCTGGAATATCCCAGCGATGGTTCAACACGCGGGCGCCATCACACGCTCCGTCCTTCACCGGGCGGCCAATCAGTGCTATGAGCTGCTCTTCGCTCATCAGCGGATGGGTACCCAAGGCCACAAGATAGTCACTCGCCGCCGCCTGCGCGCCGATCTCCTCCTGAAGAAGCTGGAACATCAACGGCATCGGCATCGTGCGTGTGCCGTCAGGGATAATCGTCAACACCCGTTTACCTTTGATTTCTAACTCCGTCGCCGCCGCGGCGACGATGGCGTGTATTTCGTCCTCCGAGAGCGTTCTGTCCACAAAACCTTTGCCGATCGTCATTGGCTTTCACCCTGCATGCTATTATGCGCAAGTCGGACGAAAACTGCCCAAACTATCCCCGAAGGAATGCGCTTGCCGCAAACCAATCCTAGTAGCTTGCGCGTGCCCCGCCGGCGCTGGCGCATGGCTTTCCTGCTTGCTCTGGGCGTCATCGTTAACTACTTCGACCGCATCAATCTAACGATTTCCCGAGACGCACTTCACGCCTCATTCGGGCTCTCGCTGATTGCGTTCGGCTACCTTTCCAGCGCTTTCAGTTGGACCTACGCGGTGATGCAGATGCCCGCTGGCGTTTTACTGGACCGTTTCGGCGTACGCCGCGTCGGCCGCATCAGCGCATTTCTCTGGAGCGCCGCTTCCTTCGCCGCAGCCATTTCTCCGGGCCTCGCACTTCTTTTTGTGTCACGACTTATGTTGGGGGTTGCCGAAGCTCCCACTTTCCCCGCCAATGCCAAAGCGCTCGGCTACTGGTTTCCTCAGAGCGAACGAAGTTTCGCCACTTCTCTTTCCGATGCGGCGGCGAAATTTTCCTCCGCCATTGGAGTTCCCTTCCTGGGCGTGTTGCTGCTGCATTTTGGCTGGCGGTGGAGCTTTGCCGCGACGGGTTTCATCAGCCTGCTCTATTTCGCCCTGTTCTACCTTTTCTATCGCAACCCCAGCGAAGATAAAAACCTGTCCGCCGAAGAGCGCCAGTACATTGCAGAAGGCGGCGCGCAACCGGAAACTCCCTTCAAAGTGAATAGCATTTCTCTGCTTGGCTATTTGTTGCGTCAGCGGAAAGTCTATGGCTTGGCGCTCGGTTGGGGAGCTTACAATTATACCTTCTTTCTCTTGTTGTTCTGGCTGCCCAGCTATCTTTCCATTTCGCATCATATCGATTTGCTGCACTCGGTTTATTACACCAGCGTTCCTTGGCTATTTGCCACTTTCACCGATATTCTCGTCGGTGGCTGGCTCGTGGATACCCTGATCCAGCGCGGCTGGAACGCGAATCGCGTGCGCCAGGCGGTGTTGATCGGCGGCACCAGTTTCGGGCTCGCCATCTTGGGAGCTGCGCTCGCTCATTCTCCAACAGCAGCGCTTTGCTGGATTAGTCTCGCCTTGGGAGGCCTGGCTGCCGCCGCGCCCGTGGCTTGGACAGTGCCTTCACTCATCGCGCCTCGCGAAAGTGTGGGCACGCTGGCCAGCATCGCCAATTTTTCCAGTCAGCTCGCGGGCATCTCCGCGCCCATCATCACCGGCTATATCGTTTCCGCGACGCACTCGTTTGCATCCGCGTTTATTACCGCGACCGTGATTCTTCTCGTTGGCATCGCCGGTTATGCGTTTCTCCTCGGCCGCATCGAGCCGATTCCCGAACCGGCCCCTTAGTCTTGAGTGCTTATACCTACTTTCCGACTCCGTCAGGGAATCCGCGGTAGTAGCGAAAACCCTCAATCGGTTTCCCGTCTTTCGTCCGGATAAACTTGCGAACCCCTTCTTTCATCTCTTTCACTTCGGCTTCGCCGGGATTCGGGTTGTAACTCTTCCATCCCGGCCCGAACTGGCTGGTATAGTGCGCCCCGGCATTCACACGCTTCTCCGCATAGTCGCTGATATCCACCCAAAGATTCTCATCTCCATAATCGTAGTCGTTGTAGAACATGTATTCCGGGATCATAAATTCCTTCAAACCCTCTTGCGTGATCTGACCCTCAAACAGCAGCCGCCACATCGCCGCGCGCGCCGCATCCGCCGCCAGATACGCGGCCGCGCGATGGTCAGACTTGTGCCAGCGCTGATAATTCTTCCCCGGGTCCCATGCGAAAAGGGCATCCGGCCGCAGTTTGCGGATTAACCGCACCAGGTTCTCCACTACCGCTTTGCGATCCTCGAATTCCAGCATCCCGTCGTCGTAGCCGAGATTGATGTAGTGCTCTCCGGGAATGCCCAATTCCTTCAGCGCGGCCAACTCTTCCTGGCGGCGAATTTCCGCAAGCTGCGTGCGCGAGAGCTTTGGGTCCTGTGTGCCCACATTTCCCGTGGTCAGCGTGACAACGTAAACCTGATTGCCGTGCGCCTGCAGCATGGCCAACGTGCCGTGCGACAGCGCGTCATCATCCGCGTGCGCGCCGACCAGCATCACTGTTTTGCCGGCCCACTTCTCCACCGGCGTTTCCGGCTTCTGCACGGTCTCGTGGACTTGCGCAAGCAGCACCGGCAGCTGCACAAAACTAACCATAGACACAGCTAATCCAAGCCGCAGCAATCTCATTTGCCCTCCTCCCATTCCCCGCGATCTTCCCTGTTCCATTGCCAACAACGGCAGAGACATCTTACCCCTCCAAGCAGTTCCAGGCGCCACCCGCCGCTGTTTGCGTTCGCCAGTTGCATGGATTTGCACAGCCTGATATAAGCTGCCACACTTCCGCGCACTGGAATATCGATTCTGGAAAGGAGAAATCTTACATGCAGAAAACTCTCGCTCACAGGCGTCTCTTGAGGCTCTCTGTTCCTGTTGGTCTGGTGCTATTGGCGGTGGTGCTCGCGGCCGGTGTGCCAGGCAGGATGATGCCCACATCCAAGGCAAGCACGCCGACGGTGCAGATTACTCCCAATCAAGGGCACATTCACGACCTGGTGGTCATATCCGGAACTGGTTTTAGGCCAGGGGAAGACGTGTTCTTCTCCTGGGGGGTCCACCCGTTCTGGGGGGCCGTCGCGGACGCAAGCGGCAATTATCTGACGGCTCCTCACCCTGTCCAATGGTTTGCGGCATATTCCAGCACCATCACAGCCATCGGCCACACTTCCGGGTTAAAGGCCACCACCACGTTCACGTTGCTCAAGTAAGGCTTCTGGCTTGGGGAAGCGGCCGGCTGTAGTGCTTCCGTCAGGCGCTTTCCCAAGCATCTCCTGCCTTCTCCGTCTACCTTGGGCTCTGCTTATCCCACACCATGTGTATGTGCGCTTCGCTATCAATTCCTCTCCATCAGGTGTGAAGAGGACTTGCACCTCCAGGCTGCTGAACCTGCTCGGCACACAATGAAAACCGGGGATGATCTCACGACCATCCCCGGTGAAGGTGTAAATTCCAGTCTGCTGGTGTTAGAAGGTGAACTTCGCGCCCAGGATCATGCGGCGAATACCCAGGCCGGTACTGGTAGCGTTGGTGTAACCGCTGCCACTGGAGTTCGAGAAATTGTTGCCAAACGTTCCGCCGTTGGCAAGGTTACCGTCATCCACGATCGGGTCAGGAACGCCAAGGAATCGATGATTAAACAGGTTGTAAACCTGGGCTTCCAGGCGCATCGACATTTTTTCGTTTAGCTTGACGGTCTTGAACAGGCTGAAGTTTACGGCATTCACGTTGTCACCGCGATACCCTGGGTTGCGGCTAGCATTGCCGTAGGGGGTCCCGAAGAATGCGGCAGCATTATCGTCGTTGTAGATCCACCGCACCGAGTTTTTGCTTACTGGCACTACGGCCTGATTAGGGCCAAAAAACGCAAAATAGTCGATCAGCCCGCAATCGGCCGCCGTTGGGTCTGTACACAAGCCCATTGTGTCGACTTTTGCAGAAGTACTGCCATTGAACATACGGCAGGTGGAATAACCAAAGTAGGTATTGTCAAAGCTTGTCTGGCATGAGCTATTGTTGCCTGGGAAGGTTACCGGGGTCCACAATTGCCCGACGGAGAAGTGCCAGTCGCCGCTGATCTGGTACCCGCCTAGCACATGTCCGAGTAAGCCTTGCTGCCTCTTGTAGAACGGCAGCTCGTAAATAAAGTAGAGGGAAGCAAGGTTAGGAAAGTCCAGTCCGCTCCTGGCCTTTTCGCTCGCAGAGAGGTTATAGGGGTTTTGCGCCCCAGCCACCGTAGTCCCGCCCGATCCGGTGGAGAAGATTTCGCTGCTATTGTCCAGGGTCTTGCTGAAGGTATAGGAAAAACCGCCGCTTAACCCGTGCCAGTTGCGGATGCGCAACTGGCTCTGCAGTCCATGGTAGTCAGACCACGCTGTGTTCTCACGAACGCGTAAGTTGGTAAGGCTGCAATCGGCACGCTCGGTACCAAAGCCAGGAGTTCCGGCAGTCGCGCAAGGCGTTACACCCGCCGGAATGAAGGAGCTGAATCCATTCGCCACCAACCCATCCAACTCCGGATTCCCATTCACTGTCTGGAAGTTACCGTCGACGTAGTTTCCAACGTAACGAACTTCCAGCACCATGGTATGTGTCAGCTCATGTTGAACGCCCAGAGACCAGCCATAGGTACGGGGCTCGTGGAAATCGGGAGCTACCCGCGTAATGTTGCGGGTTCCCGGGTTTATTCCAGTTCCCGTGGGAATATCACCAAGGTGGGCCGCACGCACGTCACTGCCG
>JBAVHY010000467.1:0-6474 GCA_049686315.1 Candidatus Acidiferrum sp.
CACATGGGCCGGTTGCCCGGTACGCCCTTGTTGCTGGGCATACTGTTGTTGCTGCTGATTGTCGGACCGAGCTTGCTGCTGTTGCTGATGCTGTTTCTGCTGCTGATCCTGCTGGCTCTTGGCCTGCTGTTGTGAGCGCTGTTGCTGCTGTTTGTCAGGCTGTGCCTGTTGCTGTGAGCGCTGTTGCTGCTGTTTGTCGGACTGCGCTTGTTGCTGTTGCTGCTGTTGCTGTTTCTGCTGCTGATCCTGCTGACTCTTGGCCTGCTGCTGTGAGCGCTGTTGCTGCCGTTTGTCAGACTGTGCCTGTTGCTGTTGTTGGTGCTGCTGCTTCTGCTGCTGATCCTGCTGGCTCTTGGCCTGCTGTTGGTGCTGTGGCTGTTGCTGTTGCTTCTCTGGCTTGGCCTGTTGCTCCTGTTTCGGGGGGCTAGCCTTTTCTTCTTGTTTCTCCTGGCGTGCGCCTCCCACACCGGTAAAACTCAAAAGCAGAACTGCTGCAGTTGTACCAATTACCGCAAATGATTTCATGATACTCCCTCTAGTACTGCGTATTCGCGCGCGTCTTTGTAAGTATCTGACGCGGTCTTTCTCTTCGAGTCGTTGATCCCTACTCTGGTCGGCTCCGTCCATAGCGATGTAGCTACGTCCCAACATGGATCCGGGACAGGGAATGAAATAGTCCAAAGACGTTTAGAAGCCACAACACTACGGCAATGACCACGACTCCGTTCAGGATCGACTTGATGCTGCCTTGCATGGGGATGAAACGATTCACCAGCCACAGCAGGACGCCCACGACGATCAGGGCTATCAGAATTTGCATCAGTGGCATACTCTTCCTTCCTTTCTTTCCATCTTGCGAGACACTTCCAGCGAAGCCCTGAATTGTTCCATCCGTTTTCTCGCTAGTAGTAACGAGACGAAACCTTTTGGCGCAATGAATGCCTGGACTTCCCATCCAGTCTGAGTGCCCGATTAAGTTGTCGTTCGATATCCTTGACTTGCGTAGGCCGTGGGAAACAAGTTTCGAGGATGGACTGGCCAACAATACAGTCCTTTTACTGCAAGCCAATCCTAGACTCTGCCAAGGTCCGTGTCTGTTCACTTGTATACAAGTCCACAAAGAACGTTTGGCCCTCGCTCATTGGTCTTACACTCCGTGCCGGGCCAGCGGTGTCAATGCTTCTCTTTTGAGCGTCGTGCTGGACGATTGACGCAAACCGTCGTGCCCGCCACGTGAGGTTTCTGTGTCCAAAAGATGACAGACACTGATCCCTCCACAGTGGAAGATTACAGGGCAGTTGGGATGCCATTCGGCATCAGGAGAATCGTAATGATGTGTTGCCCGCGGTGCGATTGCGAACGAATTCATCAATCAAGACGCCAAGGAATCTTTGAGAGAGTAATTCTGCCTCTGATATTCCTCAAACCGTTTCGCTGTGAAACTTGTGACCGTCGATTCTTCCGATGGTCCTTCGCCTCACATCAAAATTCATCCCGGACTGCGACAACCTATTAGCCCAACTTGCTTTCCCGAGATTTGGACTCTCGGCCAAATTGATGTTGCCCAAACCTTTCCACAAACACCTGTTTCCTGCCTTGCTGGCAGGACTGAGCCTGCGTCTTTTTTTCATTTGGAAATTCCCCTTCGCCTCCGGGGACACGCCTTGTTACGAGGAACTTGCGCGCAATTGGCTTCATTATGGGGTTTATGGGCTTTTCTCCAACGGGCATCTCTACCCAACCGACGTGCGCCTGCCGGGCTATCCCGGATTTCTAGCGGTTATTTATTCGCTGGCAGGACCAGGGAGAAACGCCGTTTTCCTGGCACAGGCATTCGTTGATCTGGCAACATGCATTCTGGTGGTTTGCATTGCGGCTCGGCTTGCTGCCGGGGCCAACGAAACCACCCGTAGTCGAATCACCATTGCAGCGCTTTGGCTAGCGGTACTATGTCCCTTTACGGCGAACTATGCGGCCGTGCCTCTCACGGAAGTCCCGACGATATTTCTGACGACGCTGGCGATTCTTATCTTCCTGCTCCCTTCTGCCCATCAACTCGATCTCATCCGAGAGAGGGTCGACATTCTTCGCGCGGTTTGGACTTGGTTTCTTGGCGGGCTGGTCGTTGGCCTTGGCACGCTCTTTCGGCCTGAGACGCCGCTGCTCCTCGTAGCTGTCCTTCCTATGTACTGGCTGCGCGGGTGGCGCCCGGTGAATTGGGAAAAGCTGACGCTAGCTACTCTTTGGGTTATAGCCGGAGTGTTGATGCCGCTGGCGCCCTGGGCTGCCCGCAATGCTCACACTCTTGGTCGAGTCCAATTCCTTGCCCCACGCTACGCAGAATCCTTCGGCGAAGCGGTGCCCACGGGATTTTACGCATGGACGCAGACCTGGATGTTTCGTTCCCGCGACGCCTATCTTTCCAGCTGGAAGTTACCTATCGAACCAATCTCGCTAGACGATCTTCCTGCCTATGCCTTTGATTCACCCGAAGAACGGAGCCGGGTTGCTTTTCTGCTGGAACGTTACAATCGCGAGCGCGGGATGTCCGCTCAAGTGGATCTAGAGTTCACAAATTTGGCCCAGGAACGTACACGCCGACATCCACTCCGAAGTTACGTCTGGATCCCTATCGAGCGAACCGCGGCCATGTGGTTCACTCCGAGGACCGCCCTGCTCCCTTTTTCGGGACAGCTGTGGCCGCGGAGCGATGGCTGGCACGAAGGTCCGAAAGGATTTGCGATTACACTTGGGCTCGCTCTATTGAATTTTCTGTATGCCGGGCTGGCGATCCTCGGCGTTATGCGCTGGCGGGAGAGTCCTGGAATTGCCCTGATCGTTGCGTTCATCGTGATCCGCACAGCGTTCCTGACGCAAATGCAGACATGCGAGCCCCGCTATGTCCTCGTGTGCTTCCCCGCATTGTTGGCTCTGGGCGCCCAGTCATGGGGAATCCCCCCTGGCGATGCCTTCCGGATAGCCGCGCTCAAACAACTGTTCCGAAAAGCCAGCCGACCCCTGCAGTCACCGCCATGGCCAGCGCACCCCAGAACGTGACTCGTATCGTGCCCATCGGTCAAGTGTGATCAAAGGTCTATAGGGGTGCGATGAAATTTGGGGGGAGCACTTCCCCCGTAATGGCCATCAATTTTTTAGGACGCCTTACAACGTTACCTTCGCGGCGTTTCTTGACGGGCGGTTTCTTTTCACCACCCTTGGTGCTGATCACCGCCAAGAAATCTTTCGCGTTAAACGGATATCGACGAACGGACTGTTGTCCGGTGGTACTCAAGGTGACGTCCACAGATTTTACTCGGACCGCAGAGCCTCGATTGGGTCAAGGTACGCGGCTTTTCTAGCGGGGTAATAACCGAAGCCGATTCCGACCAAAGCAGAAAAAAACACTGCGAGCGCCACCGCTCCCGGCCCAACAACTGTATTCCAGCCCGCCAGACGTGAGATCACAGTCGATGCGCCAATACCTAAAACTACTCCCGGCGAACCCGCCAGCGATCGCCAGCGTGACGGCTTCCACCAGGAACTGCGTGAGAATATCCTGGACCTTTGCACCCACCGCCTGCCGCAATCCGATCTCGCGGGTCCGTTCTCGGACGGAGACCAGCATAATGTTCATGATCCCAATGCCTCCGACAATCAATGAGACCGATGCGACGCCCGCCAACATCAGCGACATGACGCTTGATGATGCTTCTTGGGCAGCAAAAATCTCCTGCAAGTTGCGGATCGAGAAATCGTCAGCTTCGGCGGGTGAAAGATGGTGGCGTTGGCGGAGAAGAGCTTTGGCCTCGTCTTGGGCTGCCTGCATCTGGCTACTGCTCTTGGCTTGCATCATGATCACGTCCACAGCATCTGCATTGGCCTGCTTGATGCCGATGACCTTGCGTTTGGCCGTGGAAATGGGCAGCAGGATGACATCGTCCTGATCTTGTCCGTTGGACGATTGGCCCTTTGGGGTCAGCACACCTACAACAGTGAACGGGACCTGCTTGATACGAATCGTCTGGCCGATGGGGTCCGCATCACCAAACAAATTGTTCACAACGGTTTTTCCGAGCAGCGCGGATTTCGTCGCTCCAATTACATCCTGCTGGCTAAATGCCACTCCGTCAGCGACAGAGAGGTCGCGGACGATCAAATAGTCGGGAGTGGTACCGAAAATGATCGTCGCCCAGTTGCTGTTCTCGAAGACCACCTGCGCTCCGCCCCGTACGGTCGGCGTCGCAAGCGCGATGTCAGGACACTGCACTGCCAGGTCCCTCGCATCCGCTTCCGACAATGTCACCGCGTTCCCGCTGCCCATACGCAGCCCGGAGCTGGTGGTGCTCCCCGGGAGGACGATGATGAGGTTACTACCGACGCTGGCGATTTGCTCCTGGATGCGCTGTGTGGCCCCGGAGCCGATTGCGACAGTCGCGATCACCGCGGCAACGCCGATGATGATTCCCAGCATAGTCAGACACGAGCGAAGCTTGTTCATTCGCAGGGCTCGAAACGCGATGCGCATCGACGCGATGACGTGCTTCATCGCGATACCTCGGCGGGGACATTGGAAACATTTGGTGTCCTGATCGCTATCTGGCGGTCTCCAGCGGGCGTATCGCTTACGATGCACCCATCACGGAATACGATGATGCGATCCGCATACTGGGCAACTTCATCCGAATGCGTAACCAGCACAATGGTAATGTGGTTGGTGCGGTTGAGCGATTGAAAGATGCCCATGATTTCGGCGCTGGTCTTGGAGTCGAGCGCGCCGGTGGGCTCATCGGCTAGAAGAATTTCGGGGTTATTGATCAGAGCACGAGCGATCGCGACGCGCTGCTGCTGGCCGCCAGATAACTGCGAAGGAAAATTGTGACCCCGACCGGCCAGACCGACTGCAGCCAGTGCTCGCGTGGACGCTTCGCCGGCATCCGGTGTATCGCCCGCCTTATATAGAAGAGGCAATTCCACGTTCTCTTGTGCATCCATGCGTGGGAGCAGGTTGAAATTCTGAAAGACAAATCCGATCTTCTGGTTCCGAATTTCTGCC
Source organism: Candidatus Acidiferrum sp. (assembly GCA_049686315.1). Lineage (GTDB taxonomy): Bacteria > Acidobacteriota > Terriglobia > Acidiferrales > UBA7541 > Acidiferrum. The sequence continues at coordinate 5,054 of JBAVHY010000467.1, forward strand.
AACTGGTCACGGTCGAGACTTTCGACCGGAGTACCGTCAAGCACGTAAGTGCCAGAAGTCGGGCGGTCCAGACAGCCGAGGAGATTCATCAAAGTGGATTTGCCCGAACCGGAAGCACCCATCACGGCAACGAACGAACCGCGCGCGATAGTGAGCGTGATGCCCTGCAGCGCGTTGACGGGTACTTCTCCGAGCGTGTAGGTTTTCGTGAGGTCTCGGACTTCGATCAGTGGTGGCACCGGCCCCCCTTCAGAATCTCGGCGAGGCCGTGCTACCACCGGGCGCCGAGCTGCTCGATGAACTCGCCCCCACCGTGGCTCTGACCACAACGAGGTCGCCGGCTTTCAAGTCGGTCGCCGTCATCAAGGTGGACTTGCCATCAGATAGCCCAAACGTTACCGGTACACTCTTGAGTTTTCCGCCAGCCAGGACGTATACCAACTGCCTACCAGCTTGCACGGGCTGGAGACCGGCCCGCGCCAAGACCTGGGCGGACGGACGGAAGCGTGCAGCCGAATTCGCAACTTTAAGGGCGTCGTCCATCCTAGCGGTGAGGATGGTTACGTTGGCGGTCATTCCGGGAAGTAGTTTGAAATCGGGGTTGGAAACAGCGACCACAACATCATAGGTGACGACGTTTTGCGCGCTGATCGGCGCCTTGCGGATATTTGTGACTTTCCCATGGAATGTAGTGCCAGGGTAGGCATCAACGGTGAAGGGAGCGTCCTGTCCTACGGCAATATTGCCTATATCCGATTCATCCACGTTGGTGTCGACTTGCATTTTCGTGAGGTCTTGCGCGATTTCGAAGATGGTCGGGGCTGCAAAGGATGCGGCTACAGTCTGCCCCACATCCACGCGGCGTGCAATCACTGTGCCGTCTACTGGAGCTGTAATTTTAGTGTGCGCAAGGTTGATCAGGGCCTGATCGAGCACGGCTTGACACTGGCGTTCTTGTGCTCGCGCGGAAGCAAGTTGGCTCTGTGCTACGCGCACGCCTGCTTCGGCGGATTGAATGGCTTGCATTGCGGAGTCACTTTGGGCATGGTCCGAGCTTACCTGTGCCTGAACGGAGTCATACGTGGCTTTGGCGGAGTCATGATCCTGCTGGGCAATCAGTCCATCGTCGAACAAACTGTCGGCTCGTTGCAACTGGCCCTTCGCATTCACAGATGTCGCCAAGTCCTTCGCGGCGTTGGCCTCTGTACCCTTTTCATTCGCGACACCGGCGGCGCTGTCTGCCTTGGCCTTTTCGACTTGCGCCTCTGCCGCGAGGACGGCCGAGTGTGCCGCACCTAGTACTACTGTGTCATAAACGGTGGACGCAACAAAATGGACAGCAAGGAAGCTGTTTGAGCAGAAACCTCGCGAGCTTGATCCGGAGTGTAGCGATCGAGTTGGGATTATGCCGCTCGGCGCGA
>JBAVHY010000468.1:0-1666 GCA_049686315.1 Candidatus Acidiferrum sp.
GTTGGGGGAAGCGAGAATCTGTCTGCCTGATTGATCCGTTCGCGATGCCCGTCGGACTTTTTGTCCGCCGAGCGTAGGTATATCTGGGTTGTGGAGATGTCAGAGTGCCCGAGCTCTTGCCGCAGCGTCTCGATGTCGACGCCCTTCTGGTGCCGTCGCGTGGCGTAAAGCACCCGGAAGGCGTGGCACGGCTTTCTGGGCTTCTTGACCTGGTAGCCCGCCCGATTCGCCTTCTCGATGAGAGAATGGATGATTCGATCCAAGTGCTTGTCCACCGTCTCGGTTATGGGCGAGGGGAAGATAAGAGGGCTCTGAGCAGGAATTCGTAGAGCCACACTAAAAGAGCGGGTTTCCGTCGGGGGGATGATTCGGCTAGACTCGGCGGAATGCGCGACAACGAATTCACGAAAATCCTGGGATGGCCGGGCTACCGAGTCTACCGGCACGAAATCAATGAAGCTGCCAAGACCCTGCGTTTATGGGTACGACGCAAGCGAGGAAACCGCAAGCTGATCTGTTCGGGGTGCGGAAGAAAGTTTACCGACGCGCATGATTACAACGAACGGGAAGTGCGCGACCTGCCGTGGGGCGAGTATCGCACGACGGTGGTCATCGAAGTGTACCGAGTGTGCTGTCCGCAATGTGGGGTAAGGATCGAGAAGGTGCCGCAGTTGCCGAGTAAAGCCCCGTTTAGTAAGCGCTTTGAAGAAGCCGTGGGGTTAGCGTGCGAAAGCGCATCGGTTCGCCAGGTGGCCAGGCAGTTCCAACTGGCTGCCAGCACCGTGCGGGCGATCGACCTGCGGTATCTGCAGCGGTGGAGTGCGACGCGTCGCAAAGACCCGTTGGTGCAAATGGGCGTGGATGAGATTTACTTCGGCAAGCAGATAAAGTTCATCACCGTGGTCAGCAACTTGGATACCGGCGAGCCCTTGTGGTTTGGGCAGGACCGCAAACAGGAAACCCTGGATGAGTTTTTCCGGACGCAACTGAGCGCCACGCAACGGAAACGAGTGGCGGCGGCTTGTGTAGATATGTGGCGGCCGTTCACCAACAGCATTACCCAATGGGCCCCGAACTGCCGCATCGTGTACGACAAGTTTCATGTCCTACAGCATGCCAACAAAGCCATCGATGAAGTGCGCCGGGCAGAGTTCTTCCGCAAAGGTGGGCGCATGCGCGGTGTCGTGAAGGGCAAACGCTGGCTGTTATTGACGCGCTGGATGAATCTGAACAGCCAAAAACGCCAGCAGTTAAACGAGCTGTTCGCCCTCAATCGACGGGTGATGAAAGCATACCTTCTGAAGGAAAGCTTGGAACGGTTATGGACCTACCGCTATGAAGGAGCCATGCTGCGCTACCTCCAGAGCTGGATCGACCAACTGCGCTGGCAACGCTTGAAGCCCTTTCAAAATCTCGCCTTTATGCTGCTGGATCATTTGGACGGTATTCTCAACTACTGCCGCACCAAAGTACCCTTCGGGATGGTGGAAGCCATCAACGGCAACATCAAAACCCTTCTTCGAAGGGGCCGTGGCTACAAGAATCTCGGTTATTTGTTGCTCAAGGCCCAACGCATGGCGGTCACCAAGACCGAATTCATCGTTCTTCAGAAAGCAGCCTAAAATGCGCGTCTCTACGAATTCTTGTGCAGAGCCGATTAAACAAG
>JBAVHY010000469.1:0-1724 GCA_049686315.1 Candidatus Acidiferrum sp.
ATTGATTGCAGTTCTTTTCTTGCGTTGCTCTTTTGCTTTCAAATTCAGATCTTCGAGTTCTTCGTAACTGAGGGCGAGAAAATTACGCAATTCGTTCGACATGAATCTCCTCGAGAAAATTTAATGGGAATTTTATGGCAAACCCCAGGGTCGACATGCCTGGCCTTTCGCTAGTTAAAGTATCGCGGCGGTCCGCGAAGGGTCAAATGGAAAACAGTGGAAAACGGAGAAGAAAAATGAATGGAGTGAATGGAAAAAGCCGATAGCTGTCGCGGGAAAGATTTTGTGCTGAATGCCGAGAGGGAGAGGGCGTAAGGAATCTTGCAGCGCTGCGCCAAAACGGGACAGGTCGCCGAGTTGATGCAAGAATGGGTTCCTCAACAGAAGGGTAAGGCACGTGTTTGCAAGGGATTTGACCTGGAACGGATTGCCACATCGCCTGCAACACTAAGGCGCAGACGTAACTGAAAGCCCGAATTCCGGCCGTGCCGTTCTCAGGAAGTAACGTGCTGGAATCCGAGTGGAAGTTAATCCTCCAGGGAAACTGTTGCGAACTTCCTGCCAGAATCCTCAACGGGCGCCGAACGCCAACTCCTGATGGACGATCGGCGCCCGAACCTCCCCCCGAATTCAATAGACGCGACGCTGAAAATATTGAGCCGGCCGTAGTGTGAAAGAAAAATTCTCCTGTCCCAAGTTGGTACAGGACCATGAGGAGGACGGATGCCAATTTCTCTACTAGCGGGAACTCGCGTTGTTCATGGAGACGCCTTTCAGATTACTGGCGGCGACGGACGGTACCGTGATGGTGTTGTCCATTCGCACAAGCATTCCCGTGTTCAAGGGCAGATCGATTCCCTTCCCTTTGCGTGCCACCACGTAGACCGAACTAGCCGCCAAACCAATACCGAAGCCGCGCGCTACGTTCCCCAAAACCAGGCCGACAACTGACCCGCCACCACCGCCGACAGCTGTGCCAATGACGTCGCCCTTGTAGTCATGCTTGGCCTCAAGTACTTCGCCTTCGCTGATCTTCATGTCTTTACGCGGCTTGCTGTAGGAGTCGATGCGCGGCTGCCCGATGGCGAGGATGCTCATGTGGACGGGGATCAGGCGGCTATCAATTTCAATTGTCTTGAACGTGAGGTTCATGTACGCCTGCCCGCGGAAGAGCGAGAAGGCTTTCGGTTTCTGAATCGTGCCGATGACCCCGTTCACATGCGTGCCGGCAGGAAGAATGATGCGGCTGTCGAAGGCAACGGGCTGCGCAAGAACCGCGACGAACGGGTCACCTTCGCGGGACTGGCCAGAGCTGATGGGTGTAAGAAGCGTGAGATGGATCTCGGTGCCCTGAATAACTTGACGCGGCTCGGCAGAGGCGGCGGGCAGCGTAGCCGAACACGCCATGGCCAGCGTCAGAATAAGTGATACAACTACTTTCATAAGAATCCTCCTGCATGCACAGTGGTGCAGCAAATCCCCGTGACGTGGGGTTGTGGTCCCGGCTGGGTGGGACGCAACGCTGGCGCGCGGACCTTGCGGCCGTTGCGGACAGCGGCAAGGCGGTTGCGGAGGAACTCCAACCGTGAAGAAGTGTAAACCACACCTCGCGGCGTGCGGCAAGATGTTTTTAGAATGTGTTGTGTTTGGCAAGAAGGCGAGGCAACGTTGCTGGTTGATGCTCGGATGGAAGCTGAGTGCGGATACGCGGTTCCCAGCGGTGC
>JBAVHY010000470.1:0-5638 GCA_049686315.1 Candidatus Acidiferrum sp.
AGGATGCCGGCGCTACAAAGGGCTTGAATGGGAAGAGAGAATCTATGGGCGAAATCTTGAGGGTGCCAGTCGCCGGATCGCCGCAAGATGACGATGTTTTGCTAAACTCAAACGGCAATAAATTGCAGTTTCCAAGGATTTTTGCTCAAAAATGTATTTCGGCGACATCGAAATTCGGTATCTCGACGGCGGCAACTTCTGGCTCGATGGCGGCGCCATGTTCGGCGTGGTCCCCAAGCCTCTGTGGGAGAAGAAATCCGCTCCCGACGAGAGAAACCGCATTCGCATGCGCGCCAATTCGTTGCTGGTTCGCGGGCACGGAAAAAACATCATCGTGGAAACCGGCAATGGCACGAAGTGGGATGCCAAGCAGCGCGCTATCTACGGTATTCAGGAGGGCGATCCGCTGATGGACTCGCTGGCCCGCGCCGGCGTCCAGCCCGAACAAATCGATCTGGTCATCAATACCCATCTCCACTTCGACCATGCCGGCGGCAACACGCGAATCGTGGACAATCACGCGCGCCCGGCGTTTCGTCACGCGCGTTACGTGGTGCAGCGCGGCGAACTCGAGCACGCCATGAATCCCACGGAACGCGACCGCGCCAGCTATTTCCCGGAAAACTTTGCCCCCATCTCCAAGGAGGGTCTTTGGGACCTGGTCGAAGGCGAAAGCGAAATTCTTCCCGGCATCTCCGTGTCCCGCATCCCCGGCCACAACGCCGACATCCAGGCGGTCATCATTAGCGGCGGCGGAAAAACGCTGGCCTTTGTTGCAGATTTGCTTCCCACACGGCACCATATCCTTTTGCCCTGGATCATGGCCTACGATCTCTATCCGCTTCAAACACTGGAAACCAAGCGGCAGTGGATTCCTCGCATTCTCTCGGGGCGCTGGGTTGTGGTCTTCGGTCATGATCCCGATGTCGCCGCTGCCACTTTACACGAGCGCGATGGAAGAATCGAAATCGAGCCGTTGGACCTGAACCGGTAGTTCCCAGGAGAACCAGGAATGGCTAGTCCGAAAAGAGCAAGGGGCAAGAGTGCGCGAACGAAAGGACCCACTGCTGAAATCGGCGTGATCGGGGGCAGCGGCCTTTACTCCATGAGTGGCTTGACCAACGCCCGCGAGATTCGCGTCAAGACGCCCTTTGGCGATCCTTCCGATGCGTTTGTCGCTGGAATGCTGGAAGGGAAGCGCGTGGCATTTCTCGCGCGTCATGGCCGCGGTCATCGCATCCTGCCCACGGAATTGAATTTTCGCGCCAACATTTACGCCATGAAACTCCTCGGGGTCCAGCGCATCATCTCGGTCAGCGCGGTGGGCTCCCTGCAGGAGGATTTGCGCCCCGGCGAATTTCTGATTCCCGACCAGTTTTTCGATCGCACCAAGGGCCGGGTGTCCACGTTCTTCGGCAATGGCATCGTTGCCCACGTGACCTTTGACAAGCCTACGTGCCCGCAACTCTCCGGTGTTCTCGCCGAGGCGTGCCGCTCCCTCGACGTGCGAGTCCATGACAAAGGCACTTACATCAACATGGAAGGCCCGCAATTCTCCACGCTCGCAGAGGCCCACTACCACCGCGCCATGAAGTTCTCCGTCATTGGCATGACCAACGTCACCGAAGCCAAGCTCGCTCGGGAGGCGGAGATCTGTTACTCGACCATCGCCATGATCACGGACTACGATTGCTGGCACCCGGACCATGATTCCGTCACCGTCGCCACCATCATCGCCACCCTCAACCAAAACGCCAGCAATGCGCAAAATGTTCTCCGCGAAGCCATAAAGACCCTTCCCGCTGATCGTTCCTGCAAGTGCGGCAGCGCCCTGAAGCACGCCATCATCACCGATCCTAGAGTTGTCCCCGCAAAAACGAAAAAGAACCTTGCGGCGATCATCGGCAAATATATTCCTTAGGAGATGCCCGTGTCCTTGCTCGTCGTTGGTTCCGTGGCTTACGACGCCGTCGAAAGCCCGTATGGAAAGGTAGAGCGCACGCTCGGCGGCGCCGCCACCTACTTTTCCGTCTGCGCCGCCTTTTTCACCCATGTGAATCTCGTCGCCATCGTTGGCGATGATTTCCATCCCGAAGACGAAGCTCTTCTTCGCAAACGTTCCATCGATATCGAAGGATTGGAACGCGCTCCGGGTAAATGCTTTTTCTGGGCCGGCCGCTACTCCGAAAACCTGAATGAGCGTGTCACCCTTGCGACGGACTTGAACGTCTTCGCCGAGTTCAAGCCGCGCCTCCCGGAGAGATATCGCAACTCCAAATACGTTTTCCTTGCCAACATAGCGCCGGACCTGCAGGGCGACGTGCTTCGCCAGGTATGGAGCAGGCCCAAGCTAGCCGCCATGGACACTATGAATTACTGGATCGAGCGGACCAACGCCGAGCTGCGCGAAACTCTGAAGCATGTGGACATTCTGATGATCAACGATTCAGAAACGCGCCAGCTCTCCAGCGAGCACAACCTTCTCCGCGCCGCTCGCCACATCTTCAAGATGGGGCCTACCACACTGGTTGTGAAGCGCGGCGAATACGGCGCCATGCTGGTGGACAAACACGGTGTCTTCTGCGTCCCGGCCTTTCCGCTCGAGGAGCCTCACGACCCCACCGGCGCCGGCGACAGCTTTGCGGGCGGATTCATGGGCTATCTTGCAAGTGTAGGAAGCAAAAGCGATGCGGCGCTTCGCCGGGCCATGGTTTATGGCTCCGTTCTGGGGAGTTTCGCCGTGGAGCGCTTCGGCCTGCAGCGTCTTCTGGCGCTCAAAAAGCCAGAGATACACGCCAGGGCACGCCACTTCGCAAAACTCACGCAATTCCAACTGTAGTTTCTGTAGAATCGGTTTAAAGCGGGCTTCGTCCGCTCCAGGCATGATTTCTTTTCACGACACTCTTCTCCGCCTGCTTTTTGCCGCCGCCATGGGCGCGCTCATCGGTTTGGAGCGCGATCTGCGCCGTCGTCCCGCGGGCATTCGCACCAGCATGTTTGTCTGCATAGCCACCGCTCTCTTCACTATTTTGTCCCAAGAGCTGTCCCACATGTGGGGTGATACTGGCCCCACGCGCATCGCCTCGAATATCGTTCAAGGTGTCGGGTTTCTCGGTGCGGGGGCGATCATCAAAGAACAGGGCGGCATGATCGGCATGACCACAGCGGCCACGATTTTTGTTGAAGCGGCAATCGGCATGGCCGCGGGCGGCGGGCTCTACGCTGTTGCGGGCTCGGCCACCGGAATCGTGCTGTTCGCGTTGGTCGTGATTGGATGGGCCATCCAAAGATTCAATCTCAAGGCTCGCATGATCCTTTTTCGCTTCACCACCAGCCACGCGGAAAGCGTCGCCGGGGAAATCCAACGCCTACTTGCCAATCTGCGCATTGCCACGCGCGAGTTCCGCGTGTCCATGTCGGGAACGAATTCCATCGTGGAATTTGAAGCGGAGGTAAGCCATAGTCAGGAGCAACAGATCGTTAGCCAACTCAATCGCCAGGGTGTAGTCACCGAACTCCTTCCTGGCAGGGGCCGGCTCGAATGAGTCTTCCTCAAGGAACGGCGCGCAAGCCCAAAGCCCTCCAAAAAGGCTCGAAGGTTGCTGTGTTTGCTCCTGCCTCTCCGGCGGAGCAACTCGACGCTACCGCGGGCATTGCCGAATTACGGCGTTTGGGTTACGAATTCGCCCCCGTCCAGACCCCCGGTCCCGAAGGTTATTTCGCGGCTTCAACGGAATCGAGGATCGAGGGCTTCCTCAAGGCCGCGCGTCAGCCGGATATCGCCGGCCTCGTGGCCTTGCGCGGCGGCTACGGTGCGAACTACCTGTTGGACAGCGATCTTTGCTCGCAGTTGCAAGATCCAAAATGTGTGATCGGCTTCAGCGATCTTACTTCGCTGCAGATATATCTGTGGCAAATGTGCGGCTGGGTTACGTTTCTCGGGCCCATGGTCGCTGCCGGCCTCAATCGTGGAGCGGATGATGCCCACGGCTACGATGAACATTCCTTTCTGCAAGCGGTTGGCAATTCCGACGGTCCCTGGGAAATCAATTTACTCGGGGAAGCCCTCGTCCGTGGCGTCGCCGAAGGCCGCCTGCTGGGAGGATGCCTGACACTCCTGCAGACCACTCTCGGCACGCCTTGGGAAATCAATACGACCGATTCAATCCTGGTCCTCGAGGACCGCGGCATGCGTCCGTATCAGGTCGATCGCGCGCTCATGCATCTAAAACAAGCAGGAAAATTTCAGGCCGTTCAGGGAATTGTCCTCGGCGAATTTCCCGACGGTGAACCCGGTGTGAACAGCAGCCCTTCCATTTTCGATGTGTGCGAGCGAATTCTGCGGCCCTTAGGTGTGCCCATTGTCTATGGCGCGGCTGTGGGCCATACGCAACGCCCCATGTTGACGCTTCCGCTTGGCATTCAGGCCCGCCTGCTTGCCTCCGGCGAGGGGCGGTTGGAATTTCTAGAGCCCGCTGTGGTGCAATGAAAGAGGAACCCGCAGACTAAATGAAGCACATCCACATGATTGGAATCGGCGGTTCCGCCATGGCTCCCCTCGCGGGCATGCTTCGCGAGCGGGGCTACCAGATCACCGGCTCGGACGCCGGTGTTTATCCGCCGTCCTCGACCTTTCTCGAATCGCTCGGCATCCCATACGCCACCGCGTTCGACGCCAAGAATCTCACTCCGGCGCCGGATTTGATTGTTGTCGGCAATGCCATTTCACGCGGCAATGTGGAAGTTGAGGACATGTTGGACCGAAAACTTCCGCATCGCTCGCTTCCGCAGATCCTCGAAGCGGAATTTCTTCCTGGCAAACACTCCATCGTTGTCAGCGGCACTCACGGCAAGACCACCACCACCGCCATGCTGGCGTGGATTTTCCATCTCGCCGGGAAGCACCCCAATTTCCTTGTGGGCGGAATCGCGGAAAACTTCGGCAAGAGTTATGGCTTGGCCGGGGGTCCGGAGTTCATTCTCGAAGGAGACGAGTACGACACCGCCTACTGGGACAAAGCCGCGAAATTTCTTCACTACCATCCCGATGACCTCATCATCACGTCGGTGGAGTTCGATCATGCGGACATCTATCCGGACTTCGATTCCTACCAGTTGGCATTCAAGCGGTTGGTGAATCTTGTTCCTCGTCGTGGCCGTATCGTGGTTTGGGGAGACGCGGGCGCGGGCGAAGCGCCCCGCAAAGTTACGGAAAAAGCGTTTTGTCCCGTCATTACCTACGGTTTCGAGCAGGGAAATGATTGGATCGGCAGCGACGTTTCCGTCGTGGACGACAAAATGCAGTTTCGCGTTGACTATAAGGGCGAGTACTACGGCGAATTCCTTCTTGCCGCCAGCGGCCGCCACAACGTGCTGAATGCGTTGGCGGCGGTGATCATCGCGCAGGGAAGAGGCATCCGCGCCGAAGCTATTCAACCGGCCCTGGCAACCTTTCAGAGCGTGAAGCGTCGAATGGATGTGAAGGGAGAAATTGGCAACATTTTGATTGTGGACGACTTTGCTCACCATCCCACCGCGATCCGCGCAACCATCGAAGGCGCGCGCCTACGCTGGCCAGACCGCCGCCTCTGGGCCATTCTTGAGCCTCGCTCCAACTCCATGCGCCGCCGCGTTTTCC
>JBAVHY010000471.1:0-3434 GCA_049686315.1 Candidatus Acidiferrum sp.
GAATAAATGGACTCGACGCGGTTATGGATGAAGAAAACTTGGCCACCGCGCGCCAGTTCATTCTCGATGGCCTTTTTCACGGTTTCTTCGCTGAAGGGAGTGACAACGGTTTGGATGGCCAGGCGATCGCGTGGCGGGGTCTCAATCACAGACATGTCGCGCAGCCCTACCAGCGACATGTGCAGGGTGCGCGGAATCGGCGTAGCGGAAAGGGCCAATGCATGCACGTTCTTGCGCATTTCTTTCAAGCGCTCTTTGTGGGCGACGCCGAAACGTTGCTCTTCGTCCACAACGAGGAGGCCCAAATCCTGAAACTTCACGTCTTTTGAGAGCAGGCGGTGCGTGCCAATGACGATATCGACCTTGCCGGTCTCAAGGTCCGCAAGGATTTGTTTTTGCTGGGCGGCAGTGCGAAAGCGGCTAAGCATCTCAATTCGCGCGGGGAAGGCCGCGAGGCGCTTCTTGAAGGTTTCAAAATGCTGGAAGGCGAGCACCGTGGTCGGCGTAAGCACTGCAACCTGTTTCCCATCGGTAATCGCTTTGAAGGCTGCGCGCATCGCCACTTCTGTTTTGCCGTAGCCCACGTCGCCGCAAAGCAGGCGATCCATGGGCGAAGATTTTTGCAGATCGCGCTTGACGTCGGCGATGGCCGCCAACTGGTCTGGTGTCTCTTCAAATTCAAAAGCATCTTCAAATTCGCGCTGCCAGTTGCCATCGGGGGAGAAGGCAAAGCCTTCGGCGGTTTTGCGCTCGGCATAGAGTACGAGGAGTTTATCGGCCATATCCTCCAGGGATTTGCGGACGCGTGTCTTGCGAGTGGCCCAAGCAGTCCCGCCCAATTTATCGAGCGACGGCCGCGTTCCTTCGACGACGCGGTAGCTCTGCACCAGGTCCATGCGCTCCAGCGGAACATACAAACGGGAGTCTTCGGCATACAGCAGGAGCATGAACTCGCCCCGGCGGCCATCGGATTCGATCAAACGGAGGCCTTCGAACTGGCCAATGCCGTGGTCCACGTGAACGACGAAATCCCCGGGCTTCAATTCCGCGAAATCGGCGAAAAACCCTGAGGTGCGAATTTTCCGGCTGGGGCGCTCAACCGAGGGAGTAACGTCAAACAGGTCCGCATTCCCATAGAGGGTGAGTTTCACTTCCGGGAACGCTACCCCGCCTGCGAATGGAGCGCGCACCAAGAGCAGGCGAGCAGTTTCGGACGCGCTCTCGGCGGTGAAACCGGCTGCGGCTTCTTCGGTCTCGCCTAAAACATATGGCACCTCGTATTCGCGGCAGATATCGGCGTAGCGCTCCAACTCTCCGGTGCTGGCGGCGGTGAGGAACACCGTGCCCCCGTTGGCAATTTGCGACTTCACATCGCCGAGGCAGGCGACCACGTCCCCGTGGAACCGCGTGCTCGGCCGGGCGCTCAGCTCAAAGCGCTGACCGCCAGACTGCGCGAGATTGAGCTGCTCCAACTCGATACGCGAAGTTTTGTTGAGAGCCTTTTCCCAATGCGCTTCCGTCCAGAAAAATTCGGATACCAGAGGGGCGTTCGCCTTGCCATGCCGCTCATAGTTTTCCGTGGCAGCTTCCAGGAGCTTTTTGCGAGCTTCGCGAAGATCTTCCGGCTCATCGAGGAACACGATGGGCTTCAGTGAACTTTCCGCGAGTTCAAACAGCGCGCTGCCGCCGGGCTCCTTGGTAACGCCGAACCATCCCGCGGGCTCCCATTCCTCCGCCTCGGCGCTGCTGGGAGCGGGAACGCTCCATTCGGCCAGAGGAAGAATCGTGGTTTTCACTACAGGTGCGACGGAACGCTGCGTGCGCGGGTCAAATTCCCGGACCGACTCAACTGTGTCACCAAGAAGCTCGATACGCACGGGACGCAGAGTTTCAGGAGAGAAGACGTCGATGATTCCGCCGCGCACGGCAAACTGACCGGGCAGTTCGACCATTTCGGTGCGCGCGTATCCGGCGCTGGCGAGGTGGGTGATCAACTCCTCGTGATTCGCCTCCGAATCTTTCGCAAGGGTGCGCGCCAGCGTCAGATAGACGTAGGGGTCCTGGTAGCGCCACAGTGCCGCCGGCGCTGGCGCAATCACCAGGGAAACTTCTCCGTTTGCGAGGCGATAGAGAGTGGCGGCTCTTCGTTCCAGAATGTCTGCGTGAGGAGGCTGCGGGTCCCAAGGGAGGCTATCGAAGGCGGGGAGCACGGCAATGCCGCCGGTTGGACCGGGAAAAATTTGCGCAAAGAACCGCAGGCTCTCGGCTAATTCCTCGGCTCGGCGGTTGTTCTCGGTGACAAAAAAGGCAGGGCGGCGTAGTTCGTGGACAACATGAGAGGCCACCAGCGATTTCGCGACATCCTGCAGGCCGGAGAGGCCCACCAGGTCGGCGCCGGCGCGCACCTCTCCCACCACGCTCTCCATTGCAGGGTGGCGCAGGAGTGCTTCCAAACGCTCTCTCACCGCCGGCAGTATCATTTCATCCTGAGGGCGGGTCTTATTGCTCGGCGCGCCAGTTCAACTCTTTTCTAGTGCCGCGTCCCGTAAGTTCGATGCATTTCTCCTTAGGGGGTCAGGGCTTCAAGCCCTGACATAAAGCCTGCAATTTCAATTGGGCTTTAGCCCCTGAGGACTCTGCACTTTGCCCTTGAATTTCCGGGACACAACACTAGTGGAAAATAACCAGATCTCTCGCTGCGCTCGGGACGGCATTCCATTAAAGGTTTTCCATGACCGGTTCATCGCGCTCCCGAAAATGCTACCCACGAATCTTTTTGAGGATGTCGGTGGTCGAATAACCCGGAACCACATCCACAAGCACGACCTTCCCACCGGCGGCTTCAACCTCCTCGCGCCCGACAATTTGATTGCCGGGCCAGTCGCCACCTTTCACGAGAATATCCGGCGAGAGCGCGGCCACCACTTTTTGCGGCGTCAAATCGTCGAAGATCAGAACGGCATCCACACACTCCAGGCTGGCCAGAATCTCTGCGCGTTCTTCCGCCGGAATCACAGGCCGGCCGGCGCCCTTGAGAGTGCGCACGCTTGCATCGTTGTTCAGGCCGACAATCAGCACTTCACCGAGAGCGCGCGCCGCTTCCAGGCTATGAATGTGACCGGGATGGAGAAGATCGAAACAACCGTTGGTGAAGACAACGCGCTTGCCGTTGCGTTTCTCCCGGCCAAACCGCACAATCGTTTCTTCCAATGTCAGAACCGCCGGATGCAATGGGTCTCCATGTCCGCTGAAATCGGCAGGACGAGCGCTAGAGTCAAAAAATCAGTCTATCATGCCCGTAGAGAGGACCGTTTCCGGGGGCCATATCCTTGAACAAGAAAAAACAGCTGCTGCAAGCGGTTGCTGGAATTGTTTGTTTGCTTGTGGGCGCACTGTTGGCGCTCTACCCCGCGCGACGGTACTCCGAGCGGCGC
>JBAVHY010000472.1:0-8844 GCA_049686315.1 Candidatus Acidiferrum sp.
CACGAAACTTTGGTTGCCTGACCTTCTGCTCGCCCGCGGCGATAAGATGACCATGGCCGTATCGCTCGAAGCCCGCGTGCCGTTGCTGGATCACAAGCTGGTGGAATTTGCCGCCTCGCTTCCACAAAACATGAAGGTGAAGGGCTTGACGCGCAAGTACCTCCTCAAGAAGGCGAGCAGGCGCTGGCTCCCCTCGGAAATAATTAACCGAAAAAAACAGGGCTTTCCCATACCAATTTCCTTGTGGCTTCGCAATGAGGCGCGCTCCTTCATGCGCGACGTTCTTTCTCCCGCTGCCCTGAAGCGCCGCGGACTTTTCAATTTGCCTTTCGTAGAAAAACTAATCAAGCAGCATGAAACCGGGTTCGCCGATAACAGTTCACTGCTCTGGGGACTCATGAGCGTCGAACTCTGGCACCGCGTCTTTGTAGACTCCCAAGTGCGCCAACAACCCGCCCCACGAACCTATGCAGTTGAGGCGGTCCGCCAGCTCAACCGCATTTCAGTCCCCACGTGATTCCGAAGGAGTCCGTAGTGCCTCTCCCCCTCGCACAAGGAGCACAACATGAGCCGCGCGCAAAATAATCGCATTCTCATGTTCCTCGAAAACGTGCCCTTTCCTCAAGACATCCGCGTCCGCCGCGAGGCAAACGCATTAACTGCTGCTGGTTATCGCGTCACGGTCATCTGCCCGTCCGGCAACGACCAGCCTTTCCGAGAAACGGTGAACGGTGTTCGAGTCCTCCGCTATCCTACCCCTCCGCCGGCTAATGGTTTCCTCGGTTACCTTTGGGAATACGGCTACTCCATGCTGGCCACCTTCGTTCTCTCGGTCCTGGTTTTCTTCGCCGACGGTTTTGACGCTGTGCATGCGCACAATCCACCGGACACGTTCGTGTTCATCGCGCTAGTCTACAAGTTGTTCGGCAAGCGCTTTATCTATGACCACCACGATCTCTCCCCGGAAATGTATCAGGCCAGGTTTTCGGGCAGCGCTAACTCCACCGTCTATCGTGTTCTTCTCAGGTTGGAGAAGCTGAGTTGCCGCTTCGCCGACCATGTCATCGTCACCAATGAATCGTACAAGCGGCTAACCATCGAACGTGGCAAGGTTCCGGAATCCCGAATCTCCATCGTCCGCAACGGTATTGAGCTCAACCTGCTTGATCAGCCGATCGAGCCCCACCGCGCCTTGCGGGAGCTGGGGAAAACCATCATCGGCTACGTCGGCGTCATGGGCTTTCAAGATGGCGTCGATTATCTCTTGCGCGCTCTTGACCACCTTGTCCACGATTGCGGTCGCACCGACTTTTATTGCGTCATCATCGGAGGCGGAGACGCCTGGTCGGACCTGCAAGCGCAAGCGCACCGTCTTAATCTCGATAGCTGCGTGCTCTTCACCGGCTTCCTTTATGGGGATGAACTGCGCCGCTATCTCTCCGCCGCGGAAATTTGCGTCGACCCCACGCCTTCCAACCCCTACAGCGATCAATCCACGATGTTCAAAATCATGGAGTACATGTCTCTCGGGAAGCCCGTCGTGGCTTTCAATTTGCCGGAGCACCGTTTTACCGCCCAGCATTCCGCCATCTATGTCACTCCCAACGATACTCGCGCCTTTGCCAACGCCATCGCGGAACTCATGGATAACCCGCGTCGCAGGGAAGCCCTCGGCTTAGCCGGAAGAAATCGAATCGAGTCTCAGCTCGCCTGGGACTATTCCGTGCCAAATCTTCTCCACGCTTACAGCTTGGTCCTTCCTGCCGCTGTTCCGACGAAGCCACCGGTTCCTCAGATTGCAACCAACGCGGGGAAGTCACAGGCGTCGCCCTTCGCCCCGAATCGAAATGGTTCCGTTTCTTGGAGGTAAGCACACGTGAAAGTCGTCCGCGTCGATCCCCGCAATGATGTTTTGTGGTGCAAGCTGGTCCATCAAATGCCCAGCAGCGTGTTTCATTCTCCAGAATGGATGCACGTCCTCGCCCGCACCTATGGATGGGAACCGGCTGCCTTCCTGGTGCTGGACGACCGCGGAAATCCAACAGCAGGCCTTCCTTTCTGCCGCATCTCGGACATGTTGGGAGAACGCCTGGTGGCTTTGCCCTTTTCCGATTATTGCGATCCGCTCGTTAATGACCCGGACTGCTGGCGCCTGCTGACGAATCACCTTCTTTCGGAGCAGTGTCCCGTCACCTTGCGCTGCCTGCACAATCAATTGCCGCTCGAAGACGCCCGCTTCACTCTTGCCAAGCAAGCCAAATGGCACCGCTTGGATTTGCGTCCGGAACTCGATGCCTTATGGAACGCTATGCACGATTCAACGCATCGCGCCATTCGCAAGTCCGAGCGCTCCGGCCTTACCATTCGCATGGCCCAGTCCGAACCGGAACTTCGCGCGTTTTTTGAAATGCACCTCAGAATCCGGAAATATAAGTACGGCCTTCTCGCTCAGCCCTACAATTTCTTTCAGAACATCTGGCGTCAGTTTGTGGATGCACAACACGGTTTCTTACTTCTGGCCCTCAATGGCGACACGATTGTCGCCGGCGATTTCTTTCTCGAATGGAAAGACACGCTCTACTACAAGTTCAACGCCTCTCTTCCTGACGACCTTTCCTGCCGCCCGAATGACCTCTTGATCTGGGAAGGCATTCGGCTGGCTAAACACCGCGGCTTCGCCTATATCGACTTTGGCTTGAGCGACATCGACCAGGAAGGGCTGCTGCGTTACAAACGCAAGTTCGGCACCGAAGAGCGCACCATTTCCTTCCTACGCCACACGCACAACGGAACCCCGGCTCCCGCCGAAAAGGACTTGCGCGAACTACTCGGCAAGTTGACCACCCGCTTTACCGACCACCAGGTCCCCGACCTGGTCACCGAGAAAGCCGGCGAAGATCTCTACCGCCTCTTCACCTAACGGCTTTGTGGGGGGCCGCCTTCTGCTTGCCGTGAGCTTCGAAGGGAGGCGGTCCGTCAACTCCACCGAACCCCGCGGAGTCCGCGCACGGAGGGATCCCTCTTCGAATTCAGCTTCAGTGCTGATAGGCCCCAAGGTCAACTCCGCCCCCTTGCGGACGCGCTTTCCCGTTGATGTCGGTATAAATATGCGCCTTCAAATCGCGCACGATAGTTCCTGGCAATCCCGGCAAGCTGCTCGCATCGATCCCTTTCGCAATCGCCGGGCTGGATCGCCGCAGTTTCAACGCATCTCCAAGCCGCGAAGGAGCCAATGTACTTGCGTATTGCTCCCCCATCGCAACCTCAAAAATCGGCGGGTTCAAGAATCCAGGGTCGGCTTCGATGAGTTGTTCTGCCTCTGGATAAGCAAAATTGTTAGCAGCCCCGAAGTACATGTTCGAGTAATACGAAATCCTGGTGTTGGAATTTACCTGCTCGTAGGGGGGATGGCCCGTCACGTAAGACACAGCGATATTGTTGATCACATATCCGTCGTGGGAATCGCTGGTGGTGATCGCTCCCGCGTTCCCCAGCTTGGGGTCAAGATCATTCCGGTAACAGGTGTTGTTGACCATCCAGAAATTGCTGACCACATAGGCGACGATGCACCTTCCTCCATTGCCGTACACCACGTTGTTGGCAATAAGCGCCGGAGGCGTATTCGCGGTGGAGGGCGTATAAGTGCCGTTGCTGAGGTCCAGGATTATGCCGTTGCCATCGCTGTGATGAGAACTTTGATCCACTTCCCCGGCGACAATGTTGTTGGAGATGTAGTTGTGGAAGCCGGCGTAGTTGTCGAACCACTGGTTGCTGTTGAACGAGATGCCACTGGTCCAACTGTAATCGGTGGGGACAGACGTAGAAGAAGGGATGTAGCCGTTGTGAGAGAGCAGGTTGTGATCGGCGGTAAGGTAATCGCAGTCGATCGAAGCGATCCCTGATCCTCCGGTGTTGGAAATGGAATTCGACACGAAGCGAAGATGATGGGAGCCGCGGCAGAAGAATCCGTCAGCAGCGTTACCTTGGCCGTCTAGATTCAATCCACGAAACTCGAGATAGGCGGGGTCGGAAGGGAAGCTGCCGTCGCCGAAGTAGAACATCGAGGAAGCGTTTGCGGCTCCTGCCCAGACGAAATTAACAGGGCCATCGCCATAAGAACGATACACAATCCAAAACGATGGCTTACCGCTGGTAGGTGGCCTAAAGGAAGAACTCAGTGTATAAGTCCCGGCAATAAGGCACAACACGGATCCCGGTCGCGTCAGCGCGGCGGCGCGCGCGAAGGGCAGGGGAGAGGTTGGACTCATTCCGGACCCATCATCACTCGCGGTAGCGGATGCAAACAGCGTGCAGTCATTCGTCAATGGTCCATGATCTACAACCACCGTGTTCGCAAAATCCTTGAAGAAGTACACCAGCACCAACATGCAAATCGCGATAGCAACCGAAATTAAGAAGAGGCTCGCGGTTCTTGCCCTGGCACCGAACAATCCATCGTTAACTTCGGAATTCCCAGCCATGGCAACCCGCTTTCTTCGCACCTATCATTCCGAGCGCAGCGAGGGACCTGTTTTTCGCAAAAGCCCAATCCAATTCATCTTCCGAACGCAAAGAGCAGCCCACAATACGGTAATCCCCCGAATTTCCCACAATAAATCCCCCATTAGGTCGATTCCATGAGCCTCAATCTTCGCAAAATCGGCGGCAATGCTCTCTCGCTCCTCACCAGCGACGTGATGAACCGCGCCACCAGTTTCGTTTTGTACGCCATGGTTGGCCGCCGCCTCGGCGCGCACGAGTTTGGCCAGCTATCCTTGGCGCTCACCCTCTTCTATATCTTCCAGGTCTTCGCCGCAGCCGGGATGAAGACGCTCATCATTCGCCAAGTCACAAAAAACCTCTCCCAAACCAGGCAGTATTTTGTCAACGGCTGCGCCATCGTGATCTTCACCTCGATTGCTTCTCTCAGCGCTTTGGTCGTGTTCGTACGCCTCATGCGCTATCCAAGCGGCACAACTCTGGTGATCCTGCTTCTCGCTCTGGGGCTGCTCCCTTTCGCAATTTCCGTGATCTGTGAGGGAATTTTCCAAGCTTGGGAGCGCATGCGCTACATTGCGGCGGTCAATGTGCCCATCAATATCGCCAAAATCGCAGCTGCCTACTATTTGCTTTCAGCCCATCACGGCTTGTATTCGGTGGTCACGGTTCTTCTCGTTTCATTTACCGCCGTCGCCATCATTGAAATCGCCATCATTCTCAGCAGCTTTCCCTCCCAGCCCGCGTCCTTCGACCCAGGCTTTTCCCTGGCTACCCTTCGCACGGCTTTCACTTTCCTTGGCATTGACGGCACCATCGCCCTCATGAGCAGTCTCAACGTCCTTTTTCTTTCCAAGATGGCCACCGAGGTTCAAGTAGGGCTATACTGTGCGGCCACGCAGGTCATGGTCCCCGTGCTCCTGGTCTACCAAAACATCGCGCAAAGCGTTTTCCCCTTGATGTGCCGGAAGGTCGAACCCGGTTTTCAGGGCTTGCGGCACATCGCCGAGCAAGTCATTGAAGTCCTTCTGATTTTGGCTCTCCCTGCTGTCGCCGGACTCTTCTTCCTTGGCGATTGGGTCCTCGGCCTCTTTTACAAGAATCCGGTCTTCCTGCAGGCCTTCCCCGCTCTCCGCATCATGGCTTGGGTCATGGTCTCTCAAGTATTCACCAGCGTTTTCGGCCAGGTGCTGGTTGCCAGTCACCGCGAAAAAGTAACCTTGCGCATCGTGGTTATCGATACGCTGGTCAACCTCATTCTGGGGTGGCCGCTCATCCACTTCTTCGGTCTTCGCGGCGCCGCCACCGCTTTGCTCCTCATGCGCATTGTCGATTGCGTGCAGCACTTTATCCCCGTCTCCCGCCTCTTCTCCGGCATTTCCGCCTTTAAGATTGTCTGGAAGCCCATGATTGCCGGCACCTGCATGTCCGCATACCTACTTCTTCCTTCCACACAAGCTGGTATTTTTAGGGGTGTTTCCGCGACCGCTATTTATGGCGCAGCATTGATTGTCCTGGTTATCCTGGCTTCGGGAGGCGTTCGCCAGTTCAAGGACAAAGTTCTTTTTCTTCGCACGGAATAACCCATTTTGCAGGCCTGCAAGGGGTGTGCCTGTATGGAATTGTC
Source organism: Candidatus Acidiferrum sp. (assembly GCA_049686315.1). Taxonomy (GTDB): domain Bacteria; phylum Acidobacteriota; class Terriglobia; order Acidiferrales; family UBA7541; genus Acidiferrum. The sequence goes on from JBAVHY010000472.1 coordinate 6,125, forward strand.
CATCGTCCTGATCAGCAAGAACCAAGCCTGGAATATCTCACGGCTCATTGAATCTGTTCTTCGCGGCTCGACCTCGATGCCCTCCAGGGAGATCATTTTGGTTGATTCCGCTTCAACGGACGAAACGGTGGACCTCGCTCGCCTCTATCCCATCGACATTCTCCGTCTCGGCCCGGATCTTCCGCTCTCTCCCGCCGCCGGACGCTATGTAGGTTACAAACGCTCGCAGGGCGAGTTCGTGCTTTTTCTCGACGGCGATATGGAGCTGGTCCCCGGCTGGCTTGAACATGCCGTCCGCGCCATGCGCGATCAACCGGACGCCGCCCTCATGCTCTCTAATCAAATGATTGAATTACTCCCACCCAGCGGACCAGCGGCCCTGCCACCGAATGAGAAAGTCACTTTTACTGCTCCCCAGGAAGTTTCTCGCGTATCTTTCGTTGCCGGTGGAGCGGCGCTCTACCGCCGCTCGGTACTCGAACAGGTTGGCACCTTTAATCCCTATCTCAAATCCGATGAAGAACCTGAGCTTTATCTCCGCATTCGTCACGCGGGCTATCGAATCCTTCAACTCGATCTTCCCATCGTCCGCCATTTTTCTGTCCCACAGGAAACGCTTTCCGGCCTTCTCGGCCGCCGCAGGCGCAATTTCCTTCTCGGCGCAGGCCAATGTATCCGTTACCACCTGCGAACCAACTTGCTCTGGCCCTATATCAAGGAACGCGGCTCTTGGAGTCTCCTGGCCGCTCTGTGGCTAGCCGTTGGCCTGGTCAGTCTTTTGCTGACGCTGGTTACCCGCGATGACATCTGGTTCGCGGCATGGACCCTGGCGCTCTGCCTACTCCTCTTGGCTGCGGTAGTTCGAAAGCGCAGCTTGCGGCGAGCCTTCTTCAGCTTGTTCCGCCGCGCACTCATGGTGGAAGGCCTGCTCAAAGGTTTCCTGATGAAGCCGCTCCCGCCCGACAGCTACCCGTGCGATGTCGAAGTGATCAAAGAAACGAGCGAGCGGCCTTTTTTCCAGCCATCCCCCATCACCTTTGATAACTGTCCCGCGCCCGCGAGGGACGTCAACTGAAAGCTCGGAACGCAAAGCATTTGTGTTCATGCTGCCTCTGGGTCGGCCTGAGGTGCGGTGGAGTTGGCGGACCGCCTCAGAAGGCGGCCCTACAAACTCGAGAGAGACCCAAGCCATATCCGCTTCAGTGCTGATAGGCGCCAAGGTCAACGGCGCCACCCTGCGGGCGCGCCTTCCCATTAATGTCCGTGTAAATGTGCGCTTTCAAATCGCTCACGATAGCCGCCGGCAATCCCGCTAACGCGCTGGGATCAATCCCGCGACCGTAAGCCGGGCTGAGCGGCAGCAGTGTCAGTGCATTGGCGAGCAGGGCAGGAGCCAGCGCGTTGACAAACTGGTTGGCCCCCAGCACCGGCGCGCTGAGAAACAGCGGATCGCTCAGCAAAAACTGCGACGGATCGGAATACGAGAAGTTGTTTGAAGCGCCGAAATAAAGGTTCGCGTAGTAGTGAGCGTTGGTAACAGTTCCGCCCTGTTCATACGGCGGATGCCCGCTCTGATAAGCCACCGCAATATTGTTGATGACGTATCCGTCGTGAGAGTCGTTGGGTTCGATGGAGCCAAAAGCATTCTCCGAGGTATCCAGATCGTTTTCATAGCAGGTGTTGTTAACGATCCAGAAATTCGTGACCACGTACGCCACGATGCACCTGCCTCCGTTTCCGTACACCACGTTGTTCACGATCAGCGCTGGAGGCGTGTTGGCGGTCGAAGGGGTGTAGGACCCGCTGCTGAGATCGAGAATGATACCGTTGCCGTCGGTGTGATGCGAACTTTGATCCACTTCCCCGGCGATGATGTTGTTGGAGATGTAGTTGTGGAAGCCGGCGTAGGTGTCGAACCACTGGTTGCTGTTAAAGGAAATGGCGCTGGTCCAGCTGTACCACTGCGGGTTGGCGGTAGAAGCGGGAATGTAGCCGTTGTGCGAGATCAGGTTGTGATCGGCGGTAAGGTAATCGCAGTCGATGGAAGCGATGCCCGATCCTCCCGTGTTGGAAATGGAATTCGACAGGAAGCGCAGGTGGTGCGCGCCGCGGCAGAAAAATCCATCGGCAGCATTACCCTGGCCGTTCAGATTCAATCCGCGAAATTCGAGATACGCAGGGTTGGAAGGGAAGGAGCCGCCGCCGAAGTAAAACATCGCGGAAGCGTTCGCAGCCCCAGTCCAAACGAAGTTGACGGGGGTGGCGTCGTAGTTCTTGTACACGATCCAGGACGAAGGCGAGCCGCTGATGGAAGGGGAGAAGGAAGAGGCGAGATTGTAGGTGCCGCCTAGCAGGCAGACAACGGAACCGGGCTGCGTGGCAGCAGCAGCTCCGGAGAAGGATTTAGGAGCGGTGGGAGAAGTCCCGGAATTCGCGTCACTGCCGGAAGGCGCAGCATAGAGAGTGCAATCGCTGGAAGTGCCGGCATTGTTGACGGTGACATCCACGAGAGCGCTAGTGGCCGAAGAGCCGCCGCTGTCGGTTACTTTGGCAGCCAGCGAATGAGCGCCGTTAGCCAGCGAGTTGGTATTAAGCGCGAAGGTCCAGTTGGCCGTACCGGAAGCATTGGCAAACGTTCCCCCATCCACGGAAACCTGCACGGAGGTCATACTCAACCCATCGCTGGCCACGCCAGATACAGTGATGGACCCGGAAACAGT
>JBAVHY010000473.1:0-23649 GCA_049686315.1 Candidatus Acidiferrum sp.
CAGCCCGCTCTGTGGCGTTGGCAAGCTAGGGGTGTCCAGCTTCAGCGGGGTCTTGGGGAGATCACCATGGGCTCCCTGCGCCGGAGGCTGCGGCGTCGGCGCAACCGCGTTGAGCTTCGGCACCGGCGCACTAGGCAACTCTCTCTTAGGAGGCTCGGGTGTCGGGGCAGGTGCGGGTGCTGGCTGCAAAACCGGCGGCGCAATCTTCCGTATCACCCTCGGGTCTACCCTTACCGTTGGATGAGGCGCCGGTGGAGCCGATGGCCTCAACGATTCCAGAGCTCCCGGCGGCAACAGCACTGAAATCTGTTTGCGTCCAATCTCCTCTTCCTCTCTCGTACGCACGTGCGGCCCAAAGATTTTAGGCTCGAACAGCAAAAACAGAACCACAAAGACGTGAAAGGCGACCGAACTAACGCTCCTTACTATCTCCTCTGTGGTTTTCTGTGACGCCCGTTCCGGCGGAAGGAAGCTCACTTCCCCGGTTTTCATAATGTCCGGCTCTACAAGGTCTTCCGATACCGGCAAACTTTCCGGCAGTTCTTGCGGCAGCGCCACTCCCTGCGGAATCGTGATCCGCTCATCCATGTCCGTCGGCTGAGCCGGCAGGGTGGATTCATCCTCCCGCTGCACAGCTTCGATATTGATGTCTCGCGGCACCACCATGCGCGTCGCAATCGCTTCCAGTGGCAAATTGGTAGGGATCGTCGAGTGCCCGTCCAACTTCACTATAGGCAGCGTTGAAGGCACCAGCGTCCGTTCATCCAGGGTGGACGGTCGTCGCCGCGTCGTCGGCTGGTCAATTGTCGGAGGACGCGCGTCCTTCGGAACTAGAGTCCGTGGAATCATCGCTTCGCTTTTTCCGGAATCCTTGATGCTACTGGTTGGACGCGCGCACTGTGCTCCCGGATGCTTTCCATCACACGGCTCGCCAGTTCCAGCGCCGCTCGGCCCGCCGCTCCATCCGTCTTCGGCGCTACCCGGCTGTTCACCGCTTCCACAAACGCTTCCAGCTCCGCGCGTAACGGTTCCACATCGGGCGCGGGCAGTTTCTCAAATTCGAATTCCGGCTGTGGGCCCGGGCGCTTCACGCCGACTCGCAAGGCATCGCGCCTGGCATAGTCCAGGGAAATGTATTCACGCTGCTGGAAAAATCTCATCTTTCGCACGCGTTCTGTCGACACTCTGCTCGCTGTGACATTCGCCACCCCCCCGCCCGCAAACTCCAGTCGTGCGTGCGCGATATCCACCTTGTCCGTCAACACCGGTATTCCCACCGCTTTCACTTCCTCCACCGGTTCCCTCACCAGCGCCAGCAGGATGTCCAGATCGTGAATCATCAAATCGTAAATGACATCCACATCCAAGCTCCGCGCCGTGAATACCCCCAACCGGTGCACCTCAAAGAACAGTGGCCGGTTCACCACCGGTTCCACCGCCAGCACCGCCGGATTGAACCGCTCTACGTGCCCCACCTGCAGGATCCGCCCTTTCCGTTTTGCCACAGCAATCAGCTCGTCGGCCTCTTCCACCGTCCGCGCCATGGGTTTCTCCACCAACACGTCGATGCCCATCTCCATCAAAGCGCAGCCCACTTCCTGGTGCGCCGCCGTCGGCACGGCTACGCTCGCCGCATCCACCGTGCCGGGCAGTTCCCCTATCGATTGGAACGCTCGCGTCTGGAATTCTTGCGCCACATTCCTGGCTTTCTCATCGTTCTGGTCGAAAATGCCTGCCAGTTCGACATTCTTCATTTCGCGGTACACCCGCGCATGATTCCGCCCAAATTCGCCGCACCCGACCACGGCCACGCGAATTTTGCGCGGTCCTGCTCCCGCACCCGTCACTGCGCTCATTCTTTGTTCATTCCCCGGGAATCGCTTATCGGTTCCGCGTCCGGCAGAGGTGAAAATGCTTGAACGGCAATCCCTGCGGCGTCCGCCAATTCGATCAATTTTTCGCGGTCAAATAACAGTGTCCGCGCCGCATCTATGGCTAACGCCGTGGCCCCCGCCCTCTTCATAGCTTCGACGGTGGGCAGTCCCACCACGGGTACGTCGAAGCGCATATCCTGCTTGGGTTTGCTCACCTTCACAACCACAAGCGGCTTTCCCTCGGCGAAACGCGCGGCTCGCTCGATGGTCTCGTCTGTTCCTTCCATCGCTTCCACCGCCACGCACGCGCGATCGGCGATCACCGCGGTCTGTCCGATATCCATGGCCGCAAGATGCCGCGCAACTCCCAATCCATATTTCATGTCCGCCGCTTCGTGTTCATTTGGCGCTCGCCGCGTCAGCACCCCGGCTTCGGGCAGCAGCGGCTTCAGGAATATCGTCGAGTCCACCAGTTGGATTCCTTCCTCTTCGAACACTTTCGCCACGGCTCCGATCAGCGAATCTGTGTTCTTCCGCGGCAACGAAAAGAGCAGTTTCGCCAATTTCCAGTCCGGCCGGATCGCGCTGAAAATCTTGTTGTGCTTCACCTGCCCGGCCATCACCGCGCGCTTCACGCCCTCTTGCTGCATCAACGCAATCGCCTTACTCAATTCTCCCAGGCTCACCCAGTGCAGCCGCTTGGCAATTTTTTCGAGCTCCGGCGATGCTTCTTCTTTCAGCGCGATGACCGCCATTTCAATTCCCTGGCTGCGCGCTCCTTCCAGCACCAGAAACGGAAAACGCCCGTTTCCCGCTATCAGTCCCCATCCTGCGGTGCTGTTCAATGCTTCAGGCATGAATCCACGGCTCGTCTCACTTCACGATCCCGCGCTCGGCTTCTTCCACGAACCCGATCATCTCTTGTACGTCCGCGGAATCCGCCAGCATCTTCCGCATCTCCTCCAGCGCCTGGGTCGTGTTTTTCTTTGATCGCAGCAGCAATCGAAACGCGCGCTGCAGCGCCTGGATGCGCTCGGGGGAAAAGCCCTTTCTCTCGAGTCCGATCGTGTTAGCCCCGAGACACTTCGTTTCCCGTTCCGTCACGACAAGGGAAAACGGCAGCACGTCCTGCGTAATTACCGTGCACGCCCCGACGTACGCGTACCGCCCCAGCCGGCAAAACTGGTGCACCGGCGAAAACGCCCCCAGCGTTACGAAATCCTGCACCGTCACGTGCCCCGCCAGAGTCGCCCCATTCACAAACAAAGTGTTGCTGCCCACCTGGCAGTCGTGTCCGACATGTGAGTACGACAGGAAAAAATTGTTGTCCCCAACCCGCGTGATTCCCCCGCCCTTCTTCGTTCCCCGGCTGATGGTTACGTGCTCGCGGAAAATGTTCCCTTCCCCGGCCGTCAGTTCCACGTGTTCTCCGCGAAAAGTGTAGTCCTGCGGGTCGCCCCCAATCACACAGAAGGGATGAAACACATTGCGCGCGCCAAATTTGGAGGGCCCGTCGATCACCGCGTGCGGGTGCACCACGCAACCGTCTCCCAACTCCACGTTCGCCCCTACAACCGCGAACGCACCCACTTCCACCCCCGCGCCAATTTTCGCCCCCGGAGAAACCACTGCTTGCGGGTGTATCTTCCCGGCGCTCATTTTCCCGCGTTATTGGCCTTGTCGCGGTCCACCATCACGCACATGAGCGTCGCTTCTGTGGCCAGGCTCTCTTCCACGTACGCTTTTGCTTCGATCTTGCAGAGGTCTCCCCTCCACGCCAAAATCTTCACTTCAACCCTCAATTGATCGCCGGGCACCACCGGCCGGCGGAACTTCACGTCATTCATCGAAGCGAGATAGAGCAGCTTTTGATCCCGATCGGGAATCTCTTGTAAAAGCAGCAATCCCCCCGCCTGCGCCATCGATTCCAGAATCAACACTCCTGGCATCACGGGTTTTCCGGGAAAATGACCCTGAAAAAACGCTTCGTTGATGGACACGTTCTTGATCGCAACAATGCGCTTGAGCCGCTCCATCTCCACCACTTTATCGATCATCAGAAACGGGTACCGGTGCGGCAAAAACTTCTGTATTTCATTGATGTCCAGTTGCATGCCCGCTCCTGTGCCTCAAGCCCACCCTCGGCGGCACATCCTCCGTATATCGCAAACTTACTATTATAAGCAATCGAGCTGTCCTTCGCAGCCTATCTTCTTCACCATCCGGAAGGCGGGCCGCGGCTTCACCCCTCTCAGGATGGTTTGCTTGTCGGGGATAGGAAAGGAAGAGATGAAGCTGGCGTCGGGAGTGAAGTCAGTTCCGCGTTCCTGAATAACGTGGCTGGCATAAGAGTTGATTGGCCCAGCCGCAAAGAATGCGAAAAGCTCGAGCTTGTCGAAAGGCGGTTGGCTTGACTGCACTGGTGATTGAGCCGCAGCGTCCAATCGCGTCCCAGGAGTCCGCCCAAAGCAATCCTGTAAACCAAGGGCCGTAAGGATTGATAGGAAGACCGCCCCGAGTAGGGTGACGAACACGAATCGAATAGTCATGCAGACAGAGGATAACATCGCGTTTCTCCCGTTTGCCATTCGACTGTCAGTCAAACGCTCCAACCAGAAACGTACCCCCTTCCTTTTCACCGCCTATCTTCTTCGCCCCTTGCGCGTCACGCAACCGCCTCACTGCTGCGCTGTTGCTCAGAGGTCTCTGCATTGCTACCATCTTCCATCATGACTCAGCAAACCCTTCCCTCAGCTCTCTTCGCTCACCTTCGCAAACGGCTCCCCCGGATGATGGACACTTTGCGCCAGCTCACACTCATCGAATCCCCCAGCCTCGAAAAAAACCACGCGGACCGTTGCGCCGGCTATCTCAGCGACGAATGGCTGCTCCGCGGAACTCTTGTCCAAGTCATCCAGCAGAAACGCCGGGGCGATCATATCCGCGCCGTCTGGACTCCCCTATCGACTCCTCCTCGCTCGCAACTGCTGGTCCTCGGCCACTACGATACCGTCTATCCTACCGGCACCCTTTCCAAGATGCCCTTCCGCATCGTTGGCGGAAAGGCGTACGGACCCGGCACCTTCGACATGAAGGCAGGTATCGTTCAGGCGCTCTTTGCTCTTGAAGCGCTGCAAGAATTGAAAACCACCATCTCCAAGCGGCTGGTCTTCCTGTGGACCTCCGACGAGGAAATTGGCAGTGAGTCTTCCCGCAAATTGATTGAAGAAGAAGCCCGCCGAAGCGACGCCGTCTTCGTCCTTGAGCCTTCTCTCGGTCCTCATGGCATGGTCAAGACTTCCCGCAAGGGCGTCGGCGAAGCCAAGGTCATGGTCCATGGCCGCTCTGCCCACGCCGGGCTGGACCCCGACCAGGGCATCAACGCCATTCACGAGCTCGCCGCTCAAATCGCTCGCATTGAAAAATGGAACGACCCCCGCCACGGTGTCACCATCAACGCTGACCTTGTCGATGGCGGCACGCGCACAAACGTCATCCCCGACCGCGCCAAAGTCAATTTCGACCTCCGTGCTTGGCGTCTTTCCGACATGCGTGCCTTGGAAAAGCGGTTCCGGTCTTTGAAACCAATCCAGCGCGGCGCTAAACTCGAAATTCGCGGCGGTTTTGATCGCCCGCCGCTCGAGCGCAAGCACAGCGCCGAACTATTTACCCGCGCGAAGTCCCTCGCCAGACAAATGGGCTTTGCGCTCGGCGAGGCTGCGGCTGGCGGAGGCTCCGACGGCAACTTCACCGCCGCTCTCGGTATTCCCACGCTGGATGGCTTTGGCGCCATCGGCGATGGCGCGCACTCCGCGCACGAGTATGTCTTGTACAAGACCATGCCCCAGCGCGCCGCTCTCCTGGCCGCCATGCTCGCCACTTCCTGATCTTCCCAAATTTCCTTGGAGTGCGGCAGCTTGCTGCCGCTTTTGTGTGCTCTGGCAACGGTCGTTTTAACCCACGATTCCAAATCTCAACAAACTCCACCAGAGCCCAAAAAACAGCGTGCGAATCCGGGGTTGCCATAACTGCCCCTACCGCCCATAGCTCTTCTTCAAATAGTCCGCCGTGGACCGCATCAAGTCCCCATAATCATCGTGCAGCACATCCTTCAGTGCATCTTCCGTTGATCCGCCTGCCGCAATCCGCTCCAGGATTCGTTCCACGTCCGCCATCCCCTGGGTCTCCACGATGTACTCGACATTCGCTAGCGCCCATGCGTAGGCATATTGCGCCACGTCCCCAGGCAAGCCCATCCATGATCCTTCCAGCCGTCCCAACGGCGCCGCCTGCCCCTCGTCATAAACCTGCACCAGCACCGCCGCGTTTTCGTCGCTGCGCTTCCCTTCCATCCATTGCGCCACGCCTTCCTGAATCCATGTCGGCGCCCGCCCGCGCGTTTTCTGCTGTATAAAACTGTGTGTCAACTCATGCTTCAACACCCGGGACAATTCCCCGTCAACCCCCGTCAATCCCTGCACCGGCACTCGGATTCTTCCATCATTCAGCGCCCCCACCCATCCGGGCGCCCGCGTTATGTCCGCGAATCCCTGTTGCGTGTACAACACCACCCCAATCGGTTCCGGTGGCGTATAGCTCAGCTCTGACTCGATCCGTTCGTAGTGTGCTTCCAGCACGTGTAACACCTCACGGGCCAGTGCGGGCTCCGCGGTTCCGTTGTACTTCAACTGAAAATGCGCGCTCTCGTTCTCCTTGTAGCCTTCTTCCTCCGCCTTGTCCCGCATGGCCTTGTCCAGCGCCGCCTGCGTTTCTCTGTCCGGCCTCAATGCCAGCGCTTGCTTCCATTCCGTCACCGCCTGCTCCGGCCTGTTCATCCCGTAGTACGCCCAGCCTTCCAGTTTGTAGATGTCGGCATCGTCCACCGCAACTCGCTTGGCCTTTTCCAGGTAGTCCACGGACTGCTTAAATTCGCTCTTCTTCAAATACAGGTACGCCAGGTTCATGAGCAGCACTGGGTGCTCCGGCTCAAACGAGACCGCCGCCCGCTCGTCGCTCAACGCGTGCTCCAAGTCTCCGTGCGCCAGTTCAAACTGCGCCGCGGCATGGTGGGCCAGCGCGGCTCTTTCGTTCGCTTTCGCATTCCCCCTGCGCGCTTCCCCTTCCACCCGCGCAATATATTCGCGGTCGATCGCGCCGCTGTGCACCGCCGCATGGTCGATCTCCGCCGCATTGGCAGTTGCTTCCATCGGCGGAGGCGCCATATGCAGATTGGCTGCCGCTGCTGCCGGTGAGCCCATCATCGGCGGTAACCCGCCCTTCTCGACGTGGTCGACAATACTCCTCGGAATCGAGAGCTCCCCGGCCGCGGTCTCGTACCGCACCTTGTCCCCGTCCTCGGACACGTTGTAGGCCACGATCCGATGGCCATTCTTAAGCACGATCTTGTCCGCGCGTCCCGTAAGGGCGCACAACAGCATGCCCACAAAGAGGCTTAGAATCCTTGCGGTACTCTTCTTGCTCCACATTCTCTTATTTTAAGCTTGCCAACTCCCGCCCTTCCCGGCGCCTTGTCCGCGCTTGCCGAAAGTGACTACACTCAGTGTATGCGCGTTCGTCTCGTCTTTCTTGTTTTCCTTTTTTCCTTCAGCACTGCTTCTCCCGCTTCTCCTGACTCCGCTCCTCGCGAGACCCTGGCCGCCATCAACGCCTTACGCCTTGATCCCCAAAACGTCTTTTCGGTTTCCCCGGCGGACCGTATTGAACTTCACCAGGGCGACATCGTTCTCACCTTTGAGCAGGGAAAACTGGCCTTTTTTCAACCCTTCGAGGGACGCATTACCGGCTTTGTCTTTTCTGGTATCGGCCATACCCTATCCCTTCCCCGCGGACCTGTCGAAAAACAGCAATTGGCTCGCTTCCTCGGCGCGCCCGTCCTCGACCAGCAATTCGTCTCGATTTATGCTCGCTTCACCGACGATACCGCTCTGGACCTGCTCGCGCAGCTCAAGCGCTCCAGTCTGCAACCTGCCACCGATGAATCCTTCACCTCGCTTTGGCTCCCTCAACTGGAACGTCTCAATCTCACCCATTCTCTTCGCATCCTCGTCGAGAAATATTCCGCCGCTCCCCGCCATTTTTTCCACGCGGGTATCGATGGCATTCTCACTGGGCCCTTCGACATTCTCCTTGATCAGATGCGCGTGGAGAATTTTCTGATTGGCCAGCCGCGCGCCGTCAACAAAGTCGACTATTACGACGTCTGGACTTCCTATTCACTTCCCAGCTTCTCACTTCCCTCGGTGCCGTTCCATGCCTCGCGGTACCATATCAACACCACCATCCGTCCCGATAACTCCCTCGACGGTGATGCTTCTGTCGATTTCCGTGCCTCCATTGGTGGCGAAAGGATTCTCCTGATCGAGCTTGCCCGCGCCCTGAAGGTCGAAAATATCTCTCTCGGTTCCGGTGAAACCCTCCCCTTCTTTCAGAATGAGGGCCTGACCGAGCAGCAGCTACGTTCTCGCGGCGATGACACCCTCTGTGTCTTCCTTCCCCGTCCTCCGCAACGCGGCGACACTTTTACCCTCCGCTTCCACTACCGCGGCAATGTCATCGAAAACTATGGCAACTCCGTGCTCTACGTCGGTTCCCGCGAGAGTTGGTATCCTCATGCCGGCGACAGCGCTGACTTCGCCCAGTATGACCTGACCTTCCGTTGGCCCAAACATCTTCGCCTTGCCGCCACGGGCGAGAAATCCGAGGAACGTGAGGACGGAGATTTTCGGGTTGCCCGCTGGAAGTCCGATCTACCTGTGCCGGAGGCTGGCTTCAATCTTGGCGAGTATGCCGTCACCTCCATCTCCTCGAGCAACCACACGGTCGAAGTCTACGCCAACAAACTGCTCGAACAGGCCATCCTCTCCCGCTTGGCTCAGCGACCCACGGAGCGCGAGTTGCTGCCGCATATTCCGGTTGGCGGGCGCAACCCTCCCTCTGAGGCCCTGGGGCCTCCCCCTCCCAGTCCCGCGGATGCTCTGAAGTCTCTGGCCCGCGAGGTGGACTCTTCCATTGGATATTTTGAACGCTACGGTGGCCCTTTCCCCTTCCGTCACCTTGTCGTTTCGCAAATTCCAGGCACCTTCGGTCAGGGATGGCCCGGCCTTCTCTATCTTTCCACGTTCTCTTATCTTCCGGCGGAAGCTCAGGAACGCTTTGGCCTCAATTCCGCCTCGCAGGAAGCATACACGGACATCATTCCCGTCCACGAAGTCGCGCATCAATGGTGGGGCAACGTTGTCGGCTGGTCCAGCTATCGTGATCAATGGATTGACGAAGGCCTCTCCGTCTATCTTTCTCTTCTCTTTGCCGACTCTCAGAAAATGCCGGGCCGTACTCTCAACACCTGGCTGGTTCGCTATCGCAAGCGCCTTCTCACCAAGGCCCCCGACTCTGACCTCGCTCCCGCGGACACTGGCCCGCTCGTCATGGGCACGCGTCTGGCCTCCTCAAAATCGCCTGACGCTTATGACGTGGTGATCTATTCCAAGGGCGCCTGGGTCATCCACATGCTCCGTCAGATGCTTCGCCAGCCCAATTCTCACGAACCCGACGCGCGTTTCGTTACGCTCCTCAACACCCTGGCCACCAAGTACGCCCAAAAGGCTCTTTCCACCGAACAACTACAACTGGAAATCGAAGCCCTCATGACTCCGGCGATGGATCTCGAGGGCGGGCGTTCCATGGAATGGTTCTTCGAACAATACGTCCGCGGCACTGGCATCCCGCGCTACAGAGTGGAGTTCACAACACACCGCACCGAGAAAGGCTTTCAGGTTCGCGGCAAACTCTCTCAATTCGGCGTGCCTCGCTCCTTCATCGCACCGGTTCCTCTCTACGCAAGCTCCAGTGCGGGCCACAGCGTTTTCTTGGGCACGGTGGTCACTTCCGGACCGGAAACTTCCTTCTCCTTCAATGCCCAGGCCGAACCCCGCAAGGTTCTCATCGACCCTCACATGACCCTTCTCTGTGTCTCTGAGTAGGGAGCGTGGCCTTCTCACTTCACTCTAGCGTCAGCCGGCATGCCAGGCAGATGGATACTCTTTCGGGCATTCCAGGCTATTTTTTCTCCATCAGCCTCTGCTCCAGAAGCGGGCTGTGTAGGTTCAATTCCGCTTTCCCGCCTTCCCCCAAAACGTACGGATAGCCCTCTGGATCTCTCGTCACTCCCGGGATGAGTCCCGCGTTCACCAACTCGCTCATTCGGGTGGCTCGCCGCCCTGTTCGCTTCTCGAATTCATCCGCCAGTCGATTGATTACCTTCAGATCCAATTCCACCTGCATCAATCTCATGTGTTCTGCTGCGTTCTTCCTCATTGAGGGATCTTGCGTCGACTCGTACACCTCCCGCCACAGAAAATACGACGTCTCCGGCGACTCGCCTTCCGCCGCGATTTTCGCCGCCATTACCTTCATCCAGAGCATTGCACTCGGATTCTTGCTGCCTTCCGCGTATGCCGCCGCTGCTTTCGGATAATCCTTCGCGTCGAAGTAATACACATTTCCCAAATCCTGGTACAGCCGCCACTGCTCCGGATTCGCCTTCAGCCCGCGCTCCAACAGTTGCACCGCCAGGTCCGGCCGGCCTGCTCCCCGTGGCACACGGTCGCTCAAGAACATGGACCCGAAGCGATACGCGGGCATCAGGTGCGGATCCAGCGTCGTCGCTATATCCAGCAACGGCCACAGCATTTCCAGGTTTCTGTCTCGCAGCCGGAGTTTCTCCCCGTAGTACTGCACCGCACGCGTCCAGTAGATCGCGCCCATCAACGGCGCGTACTCCAAGCTCAACTTCTTCACCAGGCTGCCGGATCGAAATGCCAACTGGTCCTGCTCCACCTGGATCGCTCTCCGTTCCGTATCAATCCTTTTTTGAAGTTGCCACACTCCAGCGAACCCTGCCACCAATGCGGTCGCCAGCAACCATTCCACCATTTTCCCCGATTTCATTTCAGGTTCCGCCGTGAAAACACCATTGCGGCCCCGGCCAGCACTATGCCGCAATACGCAATTGCATACCACGTGTCGTGCCACACCAGCATTCCCGGCACTCCCCGTCCATGCGCTACTGCTCCCATCACGTTGAAATTCTCAAAATTCGGCAGCAGGTAGGAAATCCCTCTCATGGATTTCATCGTGGAGACATTCAGGTCCACCCCCTGCATCGTCCGCAAATCCTCGGCGAACACCCCGGCGATGTAAATACCCACCGTGAACAGGATGGCCAGAAATGGCGTTGTGAAGCACGAAAAGAGCATCGCCAGTGCCACAATCAGGGCTAGTTTCAGGAGAATCAGATACACTGCCACAAGTAAATACCAATCGCTGCTCACCAGCGGGTGCTTCACCGTCCAAAGCAGCGCGTACAAACCTGCCGCCATTGCCGCCGTATTCACGGTCAGCGTCATCACCAGTCCGGCATATTTCCCTAGCAAAAACTGCCATCGCTCCACCGGCTTCGCCAACAGCGCATAGAGCGTCCGCTTGTCCATCTCCTTGGATACCAACCCCACCCCGAGCAACACGGCAATAAAAATTCCGATCACGGAAATAGCCGTCAGACCCAGACTGACAATCACGCTTTCCTCAATCCCGATCGAGATCTGTCCCACCAGGATGGATGCACCCATCATGAGCAGCGCGAAGAACACCAGGTTGTACAACACCCGGTCCCGCACCGCTTCCCGGAACGTATTTGTCGCCACCGTCCACACGTTCGTCATTGCCTGCCCACCTCTACCGCATTTGCTTGTGCGCGGTCAGCGTCCACCAGATTCATGAAGAACTCTTCCAGCGTTGGTTTGATCTGCGCCACCGACAAGATGCGCGCTCCCCCCACTCTCAGTTCGTCCAGCGCTCCGTACAGCTCCGCCTCTGGCAAGTGCACTCTGTACCGTTCGCCCGTCTTTGTAGCCTTCTCGAGCAGCGGAAACCGCGCTCCCGCTCCATCCAGTTCAAACAAGATCTCCATCCCTTGCGTCTGTATCCCTACCATCTCTCCCGGTGTTCCCACGCCTCTTAGCTTACCGCCCACGATCACGCCCACTCGGTCGCACAGCATTTCCGCATCGGACAAGATGTGCGTGGAGAACAGCACCGTTCGCCCTTCTCTCTTCAATTCCAGAATGATGTCGCGCACTTCCCGCCGCCCCAGCGGGTCAAGCCCGGACATCGGTTCGTCCAGCACCACCACCTTGGGATCGTGCAGAATCGCTTGCGCCAACCCCGCGCGCTGCAGCATCCCCTTGGAATACTTCCGCAGTTGAATTTTTTTCGCCGTCTCCAGTCCCACCTTCTTCAGCATCCGTTGCACTCGCTCCCGCCGGTCCCCCGCCGTCAGCCCATGGAACCGCGCGAAATAGTCCAGCAGTTCCGCCGCCGTCAGATAGTCATAAAAATACGGCTGCTCCGGCAGGTATCCGATCTCCCGGTGCATGGAAACATCCTCAATCGATTTTCCCAGGATTCGCGCTGTCCCCGACGTCGGGAATATCAATCGCATCAGAAGCTTGATGGTCGTGGATTTGCCGGCACCGTTCGGCCCTAGGAATCCAAACACCTCCCCGCTCTCCACCTGCATGGTCAGGTTTTCCAACGATCGTCTCTTTTTTAGGTTCAGAAACCCGTACGGGTATTCTTTCGAAAGGTTCTCAATTTCAATCGCAGGGTTGCTCATGCCCCTATTCTTGAAGAGCTGCCGCGCACCGTCAATGTACTCCCCGCTTTCCTGTTCACCAACTGCAACGGCCAAAGAAACAACATGCGCGGCATGCTCGCGCTCACTTCTTTACTTCTCTGCTTCATTGCGTTTCTATTCCTTTAGATCGCTGCTTCTTTACTTCGCAATCTGCACCAAATCGCTCTTCCCCGCCCCCGCCGCCCGTGGCTGCAAGGTCTGCGCCGCACGCCAATTGTCCAGAATACCCACTTGTTGGACGCAGCTCACCGTGCATTTCGACGCGCACTCCTTATGCGTGAAGAACTCTCGATGCCGCATCTCCGTCGTGTACTTTTCCAGTGGCACTCCCGGATATCCTCGCTGTTGCGAGCACCAGTGCACCAATCCCTCCTCGCAAATGTACAGGTACCGCGACCCCGCGCGGCACTTCCAATCGTGCTCACGGCCTCTCGCCACGTTGTGCTGGAACTGGTTGAACCGCGAAAACGAGCGTTTCCCCAGCGTCATGATCTCTTCAAAGATTTCCTGGTCTCGCCGTCCCAGGGGCTTCAACTGCCCGCTATGGTCGTGGATGATCCCCACCGTACTCGTGAATCCAAGTTCCAGCGCGCGGTGGGCTATTTTCAGCGCGTCTTCCGAATTCTTCACCCCTCCGCCCAGCACGGAATTGATGTTCACCTGAAACACCGCCCACTCCGACAACATCTCCAACCGCCCATCCAGCGTTTTCAAGCTCTTCTTCGACACCTCATCCGGCACGGCATTGTCGATGCTGATCTGCAGGTGTTCCAGCCCCGCCTCATTCAACCGCTCGATTCGTTCTTTGTTCAGAAAAAATCCGTTGGTGATCAGCCCGGCGACCATCCCGCGCTTCCGGATGTGCCTGACAATCTCATCCAGTTCCGGATGCATTAGCGGCTCACCGCCGCTGATCGTGATGATCGACGTCCCCATCTCCGTCAGCAGATCCAGCCGCTTTTTCATCTCCTCCAGCGGCACCGGCTCCGACGTATCGTCAAACTCGTTGCAGTACCTGCAATCCAGATTGCACCGCCGCATCGGAATGATGTGCACAAGAAAGGGGTGCTTTGTGGACACGAGCGCCTTCCCGATTCCCAGCAGCTCCCGCGCGCGGGTGCGGTAAAAGCGCAATCGCTTGCGCCGTCGCGTCTCCGCCGACGCCTTCCCCTTCTGCCTCACAAGCCGCATCTTTTGCTGATTTCCCCCAGCATCCCGATTATACCGTATGGCCGCATTTGACCCACCCCCCTACGCCAAGTCTTTCTCCACAGACCCAAAACCCGTGGGGCCGGCCCCTCGGACGATACACAACACCACACACAAAAAAGAACAGCCGGGGCCACTCGCCTCCCCGGCTGTTCTCTTCTTGTTGGTTGTTCCGTTACTTCTGAGCGGCTGTTCTTCCGGTCGCACTCAGTGATTCGTTAGTCGGGATACGGCACGTACCGCCACAAGTCGTTGAGGTAACCGTTCCCAGTTGTGCTGGTGGAATCGTAACCCTCACCGCCGAAAAGCCAGAGCTGGCCTAAGCGGTCAACCCAACGCGTCGCGTTGCTACGGCCGCCAGGAGTCCAGACGTAATGGGTCAGATAGGGACGCGCCAGAGTTCCATAGAGGCCGTTATCGCTACCTGTGTTCGAGCCCTTGATCCAGGTCCACGTGCCAGGCTGTCCCAAAGTAGCGTTCGGAGTGTAGACCCATAGATCGTTCAAGGCGCCGTTACCATTCGTTGCGGTTGAATCCAGGCCCCATCCACCAAAGAGCCAGAAATTTCCGCTATTGTCGGTCCAACCGCTGGCACCCCAACGCGATCCCGGCAGAGTACCTGCCGTGCCGCCCGTCAGACCCACCGTGCCGGCGGCACCGGTGGTGCCCGGGGGGCCCACTAGGGGCTGCAGTCCATAGACGCCGGTCTGGTTCGCTGTGGTCGATCCCATGACGTAGGTCCATTGATTGTTGGCGATGTTGTACACCCAGAGGTCGTTCAGGATCCCGTTTGTCGTCCCGACAGAATCTTGGCCTTCTCCGCCAAAAAGCCATAGATTTCCGTTCGCATCTGCCCAGCCGACTGACTCATGACGTCCGCCGGGAGCATTGGAGGCTGACGCGGTCCCTGGTGTGCCGTAGATCCCCTTCTGGTTGGCCTTATTAGTGTTGCCACCCGAAATCCAAATCCAGTTGCCACCCGTGTATTCCCAGAGATCGTTTAGGTATCCTATAGTTCCGCTGCCATCATAGCCAAATCCGCCGAAGAGCCAGAGATTTCCGGAACTATCTGTCCAGGACACGGGGTTCACGCGAGAGCCAGGAGTTAAGGTGAAGGGGGCTCCCGTGTAAATACCCAACTGGTCGGGTGTGCCAGATCCCGCAACTAAAGTCCATGTGCCCTCAGTGATCGTGTAGTTTGCGCCGTTGAAAGCACTGGTGTTGTACACCCAGAGGTCGTTCAGAAACTGGGCGCCGCGAGATTTTCCGCCGAAGAGCCAGAGATTCCCGGTGCTGTCGGTCCAGGTAGCCGCTCCCGAGCGAGCCTCGGGAGCAAGAGGGGTGCCCGGATAAAATCCACTTTGGCCCTCGTTTTGCGCATTGGCTATAATCTGCGCGCCAACTGTGGTATTGACTGTGTTGACGACCTCCACCGTCGGGTCATAGCCGCCCACCAACTGCCATTGACAGTAATCGGAACTCATGGCGCAAACCCAAAGGTCGTTCATGGGCGCATTCAACGTGTCGGCTTGGCTGTTCCCCGACAATTCCCAGCCGTCGCCACCGAACAAGAAGAGATTTCCGAACTTGTCGGTCCACCCGGCTGCAGAATATCGCGCGCCAGGGGTATTGGTAAAGGGATTGGGAATCGTCGTAGGTGCAGTTGATGGGAGCGAGCCGTACTGAGGTGTAGGAGGACTGGCTACTCCCGCTCTGTTCGTGCCATCGATCCACGTCCAGTCGTTATGGGCGCAATCGACTACGATGTTCGTAATGTTAGCGGTGACAACACCCTTATAATCCCATAGCGTGCAGCCCTGATATTGCGTGCTAGCCGAGTGGAACACTGAGATCTCAAATTGGTCGTTGAGCGCTTCGGGCGTGGCAAAGACGAAGGGACCGTTTTCAGTGATGGTTAGCGTGTTGCCCAGAACGTTCTCCAGTATGAAAGTGCCGTCAGTCAAGGGGCCATTGTTCGGCAATACGCCTTGCAGTCCCACGATTGTCCCGCCGACGCTATACGTCACCGCTGGACATGTGACCACAACGCTGGTGACATTCGCAGTAGCTGTGCCGGTGTCCGTGCCAGTGGTGAATTTGCAAGTCTGCACCGGTCCGGTAGGCTGCGCGAAGATTGTTATGGTATAGGCGAAACCAGTGGGGACAAGGTTCTTAAATGTGAATGCCTGATTCCCGTTGGCGGCGCTTATCGGGAGCTGTTCGCCGCCGGTGTTTTGGAGGATCAAACCGCTGCCAACGAGGCCAGTGACGGTGCCGCCGATGGTGTAGCTCAATACGCAAGAGACCGCAACGTTGGTGACATTGGCAGTAGCGATGCCGCTGCCAGTCTTAGGGTCTACAGCGCAAATCTGTGTGGGGCTGGTGGGCTGAGTAAGAACCGTGACAGCGTACACGTCCGTGCCGGTTACGGCGGTCTTGAAAGTGAACGGCCCATTCGCGGTAACCGTGAGACTGTCGCCGCCGTTGTTCTGCAAGATTACGCTTGTCCCAGTGGCGAGATTGGAGACGGTACCGCCTATGGTGGCACTGACCGGAGTGGTGACGCACGCTATGGCGATGGTTGTGATGTTGGTAGAGGCCGCCGTGCCAGTACCGCCCGTAACACCACACGCCTGTACCGGATTGCTCGGCTGAGTCTTGACCGTCACGGCGTAAGTATTGCTAGTCGCTAGTGCCGTCTTGAACGTGAACGCCACGCTCCCGGTCCCGGTGATCGTCAGGTCATCGCCACCGTTATTCTGTAGCACCAGACCGGTCCCCGCTAGACCCGTCACGGTTCCGCCAATAGTAACCGTTGTTGATCCCCCTCCGCCCCCTCCACCGCCCGCTGGGGCTTTCGCGCCGCTGCACGCGGACATCAGGTATGTCACCCCGACCACGAGTGCGAATGTCAATTTTTTGCTGGGGATCATGTTCGTCCTCTTCTTCTTCATCTTTTCGTTCAGGAAACGCGATCCCCGATGGGATCCTTCCGTCCTGGCAGGACAGTCCTCCACACCACTTGTCCCACTTCCACCCCGAAATTTTTCCCGATTATGTGAGCGAGTGACCGTCACCGGCGTAACGGCACGCGGGAGAAACATCGACCCAGGTTTAGAAGTACTGGAACCTGCTTCCATAGCTTGCCGTTCAGTGCCATGGGAGGCAACATCGCTAATGGGGGGGTGTGTTGAACTTAATAATAACTGGCCGACGGCGCGAACTCAGTCTCGATTCCGCCTGCTCTCCGTCGAGCCCTGTCGACGTTCCAAAAACTCTCACAGCAATCCATCGCTCGCCTCAACAATCCCTGCAAAATCGAGCAGCTTCCGGCCGCCGCCAGTAAATATCCCGCGTGTCCAGGTGGAACACCGCAGTGTCCCAAAACGCGACATTCCTCTTACTAATCCCTTAATTTATTATCGTGTTGACAAAGACTCTTTCCTGCTTCATTGTCATTCTGTAGCAGCTTTCGTCGCACCCCCTCTTCGTCAGAAGAGCCTTCCCTGCGACCGCACGACCTATTGCATTTGACCCGTCGGGCTTGCTCGTTTTTTGCTTGGCCTCTCGGCGCCCCTCAACTTCCGTCGTGCGTTCAAATGCTTCACGGCCCCGCGGCCAACTTTTCTATCTCTCTCATCGGAGGATTACATGTCCAGAACTTCCGGCACGCTTCAAGTAGCACCCACCAGCAGCACTCGCACTGTTTCCCGCCCCACGGCTGAAGACATTGCTTTCCGCGCGCACGAGATTTTCGTTCAGCGCGGCGCAACCCCGGGTCGCGAGCTCGACGACTGGCTCCAGGCCGAACGCGAGCTCACCCCTGCCAAAAAGCCAGCTAGCCCCCAGCAGCAATCCGGCCCGTCTGTGGTGCCTCTGGCGAATCCGCGCTCCCGCAGGTAAAGTTACCTAGTCAGCAGTCGGCGGCACGGTCTTGCGCTCAGACGCTCTCCACGGCGCTGCGCATCTCGCTCTTTTTCTTCCGCGTCTCGCACGCATCGCTCCAATGAGGACCGCATGAAACCCATTGCCACATTCAAGGTTCGTCCCTCCCTTCCGGACGCTTTGAAATCTCTGCTCCCCATCGCCTACAACCTCCGCTGGAGCTGGGATCACGCCGCCATTGATCTTTTCCGCCGCTTCGATCGCGACCTCTGGGAAACCGCCGGCCGCAATCCGGTTCGCCTGCTAGGCACCATCGAGCAATCTCTCCTCGAAGCCGCCGCTCGCGACGATTCCTTCCTCGCCCACCTTCAGGGTGTCTCCAAAAGCCTGGACACCTACCTTTCACGCCAGGGTTCCTGGTATCAACGCGAACACTCCGACCAGAAGGATCTTCTCGTCGCTTACTTCTCTCTCGAATTTGGCGTCACCGAGTGTCTGCCCATTTTTGCCGGTGGACTCGGCGTTCTCGCCGGCGACCATCTCAAAGCCGCCAGCGATCTCGGTCTTCCTCTCGTTGCTGTCGGCCTCCTCTATCAAGAAGGGTATTTTCGCCAATATCTCAACGCCGCCGGCTGGCAACAGGAAGCCTTTGAAGAAAACGACTTTCACGTCCTCCCCATCGAATTCGTTCCCAATGTTCAGGTTCGCGTCGACTTCCCGGATGGCCAGGTCACCGCGCGTGTTTGGCGCGCCGCCGTGGGCCGCATTCAGCTCTATCTCCTCGACACCAATCTTCCCGCCAATCGTCCGGAACACCGCTCCATCACATCGCAACTCTATGGCGGCGACCTCGACATGCGCATCAAGCAGGAAATTCTTCTCGGCATCGGCGGTGTTCGTGCCCTCGACGCTCTCGGTCTTCATCCCACCGTCTATCACATGAACGAGGGCCATTCCGCTTTCCTTGCTCTCGAGCGCATCCGTTCGCTCATGGATTCGCAGCATCTCTCCTTCGCCGAAGCACGCGTTCTCGCCTCTTCCAGCCTGGTCTTCACCACTCACACACCTGTCCCCGCTGGCCACGACTATTTCCCGCCTGGCCTTATGGATTACTACTTTTCTTCTTTCTATCCCCGTCTCGGCATCAACCGCCGCGATTTCCTCGCCCTCGGCCGCCAGGACGCCTCGAACGACAGCGAGGAATTCTGCATGACCATCCTCGCCCTTCGCCTTGCCGCCTTCAGCAACGCGGTCAGCAAGCTTCACGGCTCCGTCAGCCGCCGCATGTGGAATCCCATCTGGCGTGGCCTCCCTGAATCCGAAGTGCCCATCGGTCATGTCACAAACGGCGTTCATTTTCGCAGCTGGGTATCTCTCGAAATGAATCAGCTTTACGATCGCTACCTCGGCCCTAAGTGGCGCGAAGAACCCGCCGACCCTAAACTCTGGGAACGCACGCAGTCCATCCCCGCCGGCGAGCTTTGGCGCACTCACGAGCGCCGCCGCGAACGCCTGGTCGCCTTTGCGCGTCTTCGCCTGGAAGCGCAGCTCAAGAATCGCGGGGCCTCGCAATCCGCTATTGACGAAGCCGAGGAAGTTCTCACTCCCGACGCCCTCACCATTGGCTTCGCCCGCCGCTTTGCCACCTACAAGCGCGCCACGCTTCTTCTTCGCGATCCCGAACGTCTCGCTCGCATTCTCAACGACCCTAAACGTCCCGTGCAGATCATCTACGCTGGCAAAGCTCACCCGCGCGATCAGTGGGGCAAGCAACTCATCAAGGCGATCATCGATCTTGCCGCCCGCCCCGAATTCCGCCGCAAGCTTGTCTTCCTCGAGGACTACGATGTCGCCATCGCCCGCTACATGGTTCAGGGTTGCGACGTGTGGCTCAACACCCCGCTACGTCCTCAGGAAGCCAGCGGCACCAGCGGCATGAAAGCTCAGGCCAATGGCGTTTTGAACGTCAGCACGCTTGATGGTTGGTGGGATGAAGCCTGGCAGATTGGCCTCGACTCCGGCGCCGAAGTTGGCTGGGCCATCGGTAAAGGCGAGTCCTACCAGGATCCCACCTATCAGGATCACGTCGAAGCCGAAGCCCTCTACCAGCTCCTCGAACGCGAAATCGTCCCCGCTTTCTACGAGCGCCGCGCCGATGGCCTCCCCCGCAAGTGGATCGACCGCATGAAAACTTCCATCATTCGCCTCTGCCCCGAATTCAACATGCATCGTATGGTTATGCAGTACGCCGATGAATACTATCTCTCTGCCCATCGCCGTCACCTCCGCTTGCAGGCAGATGACGCTTCCCACGCCAGGAATTTCGCCGCTTGGCGCGCTCGCGTCGAGGCTGCTTGGCCTCGCCTTCAACTGAAATCCGTTTCTAGCGGACTCAACGAAGTCAATCTCGGAAACGAAATACAGATTTCCGCCAGCGTTTTCCTCGACTCCCTCACTCCCCAGGATGTCTCCGTTCAAATCCTTTCCGGCCGCGTCGATGCCGTGGGAGAAATCAAGAATCCCGTTATCACCCCGATGGACAATCCGGAAAATGAAGGTGCAGGTTGTTACCGGTTCCATGCTTCCTTGCGCACCGCAAAAAGCGGCTTCTTCGGCTACGCCATCCGCATTCTCCCCAATCACCCGGACGCGGTAACTCCCTTCATGCCCCTGCTCATCACTTGGGCCGCTGAATCCTCCGTCAGTTCGCCGGAACTGGTCCCGAAATAACCCTGGATCTTGGGGCCGGGTGCCCCACGGGCCGGTTTTGCACGTGGGATCTTGGGTTTCTCTTCCCTCCTTCACTTCCTACGCCTCCTTCGCCTCCTTTACTTCCTTCATCTCCTTTCCCTCCCGTACTTCCTTTCCTTCTTTGCTAAACTATCCTCATCGCTCCGCAGGAGACCTCCATGTCTGACGCCACGCAATTCGCCAAGTCCGTTCCCACGCGCACCGAATCCGACAGCATGGGCAAGATAGAAGTCCCGATGGACCGCTACTACGGCGCGCAAACTGCCCGCTCCCTCATCCATTTCGCCATCGGCAAAGACACCATGCCCCCCGAGCTCATTCGCGCCTTCGGCATCCTCAAGAAAGCCGCCGCGCTCGTGAATCGTGATTTGGGAAAACTCTCCGAGGAAAAATGCCATCTTATCGTTCAAGCCGCCGACGAGGTCATCTCCGGCAAGCTCAACGAGCACTTCCCCCTGCGCATTTGGCAGACCGGCAGCGGCACGCAGACCAATATGAACGTTAACGAGGTCATTTCCAATCGTGCCATCCAGATTGCTGGCGGAGTAATGGGCTCCAAAAAACCCATTCACCCCAATGACGACGTCAACATGTCGCAATCCTCCAACGACACCTTCCCTGCCGCCATGCACATTGCCGCCGCCGCGGAAACCTTCCGCCATCTGCTCCCTGCGGTGAAAAAACTGCGCGACGCTCTCGACGCCAAAGCTCGCGAATTCATGGGCGTGGTAAAAATTGGTCGTACCCATCTTCAGGACGCCACGCCCCTCACAGTCGGCCAGGAATTCTCCGGCTGGGTCAGCCTCCTGGACCGCGACGGTGCGCGCATCGCCCTCGCCCTCGACGGCCTCTTCGATCTCGCCATCGGCGGCACCGCCGTGGGCACTGGCCTGAATGCCCACCCCGAATTCGCCGAGCGCGCCGCCAGGAAAATTGCCGAACTCACCGGCCTGCCTTTCCGCTCGCACCCCAACAAGTTCGCCAGCCTTTCCGCGCACGACGAAATCGTCTTCGCCTCCGGAGCATTAAAAACTCTCGCCGCTTCCCTCATGAAAATTGCCAATGACGTCCGCTGGCTCGCTTCCGGCCCGCGCTGCGGCCTCGGCGAACTCATCCTCCCCGAAAACGAGCCCGGCTCTTCCATCATGCCCGGCAAGGTGAATCCCACGCAGTGCGAAGCCGTCACCATGGTCGCGGTTCAAGTGATGGGCAATGACGCCGCCATCGGCTTCGCCGGCTCCCAGGGCAATTTCGAGCTCAACGTCTACAAGCCCGTCATGATCTTCAATTACCTGCACTCGGTCGAATTGCTTGCCGACGCCATGAACAGCTTTGTCGATCACTGCGTCGTCGGCATCGAACTCAATCGCGAAATCATCGACAGCTACGTGAAAAACTCCCTCATGCTCGTCACCGCCCTCGCCCCCAAAATCGGCTACGACAACGCCGCCAAAGTAGCCCACACCGCCCACCACGAAAAAACCAGCCTCAAGGAAGCCGCCGTGAAGCTCGGCCACCTCACCCCCGAAGAATTTGACGCCCTAGTCAAGCCCGAGTCCATGACCCACCCATGAACGCTTTGAGAAAAAATAGGGGGTCGGAGCTTCAGCTCCGACATTTCGGCTTACCAATATATCCGGCTTCAGCCGCTGAGGATTCCTTTTGAGTCCTATTAGAAAAACTGTCCTCGGGCGCGCGAAAGATCGACAACGGGCCGTTGCCCTTCTGACATCTCTTAGTGAAGGCACTGGCGATGTTTACGAGGATTATAGGGCGCTCTATGGTATTTGGTGTTCTAACAACTCGGCTGTACCTGAGCTGAAACCACTCTTCAGGATTGCCGGAGTTGATCCTAATGGCCGGCTCAGCGTCACCGATTCCTTCCGTGAAGAAGCGCGGTCGCTCGCGCTAGAGATATTGCCCTTAATGCGGGCTCCCAAGGCGACGACAACTTGATTTTTCAAACCTTCTTCGGATTAGTCACGTTCGCGCAGCGCGCCACAATTCAGGCAGGGCTTCTCTGCGCCCTCTGCGCTCCGCTCTCTGTGGCCTCTGCGTTAAGCTTTTCTCTTCCGGCGTCAGCACAAACCGAAAAGCCAGCATGGTGCAAGCCTCTCCCTCGCCCCGAATACAAGAATCTTGAGCGGATTCAAGTTTCCGACCCCTGGTTCGAAGTCTACAAAGTTGCCCCCAACACCTTCGCCATCTACGAGCCCCACCAGTCCGAAGAAGTCATCTCCTACCTCATCCTAGGCAAAGAGAAAGCTCTTCTCTTCGACACTGGCATGGGTGTCAGCGACATCCGCAAACTCGTCGTCGAACTCACGAAACTCCCCATCATCGCCCTCAATTCTCACACGCACGACGACCACGTCGGCGGCAATTGGCAGTTCGACACCATCTATTCTATGGACACCGATTTCAGCCGCCAAAACGCCAAAGGTTCTACCGAAGATGCGCAGGCGGAAATCGCACCCGGCGAAATCTGTGGCCAGCTTCCCAAACCCTTCGACGCCAAGTCCTACCGCACCAAGCCTTGGACCATCACGAAGTACCTCCACGACGGCGATAAACTAGACCTCGGCGAACGTTCCCTCGAAATCCTCTCCACGCCCGGCCACACCCCCGATGCAATCTGCCTCTTTGATCGCGCCAACGCTTTGCTCTTCACTGGCGATACTTACTATCCCGCCCCTATCTGGCTCTATCGTCCCGAAACCGATCTCGACGCCTACGCAAAATCCATCGCCCGCCTAGCCGCCCTCGCTCCCCAAGTGAAAACCGTCCTTGGCGCGCATAACATTCCTGTCGCTCCTCCTTCAGTCCTCACAAATCTCCGCGCCGCCTTCGCCGACCTCCGCGCCGGCAAAGCCGCCTGCAAACCTGACAGCCCAGGCAAACAGCTCTGCCACATCCGCGATTACTCTTTTCTTCTCCGCGCCGCACCCTAGCGAGCTGAGCCGTAATTTCGCCAAAAGCAAAATTGTCATTCCGAGCGAAGCGAGGGATCTGCTGTTCGCCTGACTGTTGCGCTTGAACCAGCGGGCTTTAACCTCTGAAGAAGGTTTTTGATGGTTTTTTCGCAGCCCCCTAGTACTACTGTGTCATAAACGGTGGACGCAACAAAATGGACAGCAAGGAAGCTGTTTGAGCAGAAACCTCGCGAGCTTGATCCGGAGTGTAGCGATCGAGTTGGGATTATGCCGCTCGGCGCGA
>JBAVHY010000474.1:0-20774 GCA_049686315.1 Candidatus Acidiferrum sp.
GATGGGCACGCACCAGATGTCCGGGCCGCGGAGAACCGCGGATTTTTCGCGCGGGGCGAGTTCCAGCCAGAAACGTTCTACCAGTTGTTCGCGCTGGCCATCGTTCGCCCAGGCAGAAGCGAGCGAAGAAAAATGCTGCGAAGAGTGCGGACCGCGGTACTCGCCGGCAGCAACGATTTCGTCGGCCAGCTGGTTCAGGATCGGACGAACGGCTACGGGCGCCAGCGTGCCGTCGGCAAACTCGGTTGAGAGCAATTCCAGAACGAGGCTTTGGGAGAGACGCTTCAGATAAACCTGCGGCGCCTCGCCCTCTTGAGGGGCGTAGTGGGTCATGGCGCTGAGCAGAGTGCGGACGGTGTCCCGGCTGGCGCTTTCCATCGAGGAATGGATAGTGTGCGCAGCGTCTTCCGCGGAGAGTCCGCGGGCAGCTTCCATGGGCGGAGTCAAGCGGCCAATGAGCCGCAATGTTTCCGTAATATCTCCAATTTTTGGTGCAAGGATAGGAGCATCGCTCGATTCCTGAGGCGCATTACCGCCATAAGCGACCAGCGCGGCAATGAGGCTGGCCAGGATGGAATCGACTTTGCGTTCCGTCAACGTGTTGATCTGAATCCCTTCCACGCGATGCTCCCGGAGCCGTGCCGGCCATCCGCCGTTCCCCAGGCGCTTTGCCGGCTCCTCCGATCTTAGCAAGGTGTCCTTGATGAGTAGAGAGAGAGTGTCTAACTCGCCCACATGGAATTTGTTGCTGAAGAACAAGGTGTGAATTCCGGCGCGCTGCAGATCGGCGGCCAAGGCATGGAATTCACCACGAGCATCGGGCAAGTGTCCCTCGTTGAGCCGGGGGACAACGATTCCGCCACGTTCAATGCGTATTTCCAACCCGGACAGTTCGGCGGCGACGCCGCGCAATCCGTCGTAAGCACCGTCCAGACTATCCAGTACGCGGGGGTGAGAGGCCTGGTAAAGGCGATAATTGCGGAGCAGGAGGTGGAAGCTACGCAAAACCTGGGAAACCAGCCCCAGGCGTTGGTCCTCATTGGAGTTGTGCTCACGTGCGGCAGTCGATGAGGCCAAGGAAACGGCGCGGCCATCCCGCGGCGTAAGGGCGGTCTTTTCATCGTGAAGAGCTGAAACGTGTGAAGTCAAGAGCCTGTCCCGAGTCCCGCGAATGCTGCAAGGACTCCTGCCGACCGTGCCCAAGTGGTTGTGCCGAAAGGCATAACGTTCCAGGAGCAGGGGATGAGCCTGCGACTGGAGGGCAATCTGGCATATTAATGATCGGAGAAAGGAGGGTAGAAAGGATATAGTACTACTAGGCCATGCTATGTAGGGAATGAGCACAACGTACAGGCAATGAAATCAAAGGGTTGCAGTTATCTACGCTTTCTGTTCGCTGTACTTGTCCTTTTTTCACTTTAGGTGCAGTGTTTCGGTCACATTCACGGTGCCGCCCTCGCTAGCCTGCACAATGCGCTTGGCAATTTGATATCCGTTCAATTTCAGAGCAATGATGTGCGAACCCGTGGGGATTTGCACGCGCGCGGGTGAGATTTGGTCCGTTGGGGCGCCATCGATGAAGATCTCTGCGCCCTCCGGAGTAGAGTTCACTTGCGCCCAAGCGACATGGATCTGCGTCTTTTCCTTTAACTCCACATCCAAAGTGGTCTGAATGTTTTCCTTCACCTGGATATGCGCGGCATAGGCTTCGTAGCCGGGCAGGCGCAGCACCAAATCGTATTGGCCAGCCGCGAGGGGAACCGTCGAGGGAGTTTGGCCGGACTGTTTGGCACCGTTGACGAAAACTTCCGCACCCGCCGGGCGGCTGTTGATGAAGAGTCCTTTGGCTAAAGCTTCCAGGTGAAGCTTCTGATCCTGCATCTGTCCCGCTTTCAATTCGAGAGCAGTTTGCAGCGGTTGGTAGCCGTCCTTCTGAATTTGCAGGCTGTAGTTCGCGGGGGCCAGGTTGTTGAAGCTGCACGGCGTCTGACAATCTTCGAGCATGTGGCCTGCAGGGCCAAAGAGAGTGGCGGTAGCTCCGATCACGTCGGTGACGATGTGGATGGCGCCCTGGTCCACGGCTGCGTGTACGGATTGCGTGGCGGTAGCGGCGGGCCTGTCGTCGTCCTGAATATCGTCCACAACACGAACGTTAGCGGGTGCGTTGCGCATAAATTTGAGCAGGGAAGCGTGTTCGGCAGAGCGCAACTTTCCGGCGAGGGTGAGGGTGCCGGAGGTGGCGTTCACTCTGGCGCGGCCATTCAAGCTTTTTTGCGCGATGGCTTGTTCGATCTGACGTTTGTACTCCGCGGCGGCGGGCGTGATGGATGGTTCCGTTTTCTTGGCCACTAGCGGAGGAGCAGCGGGTTGCTCAATGGGAGGATTGGAAGATTCGACAGGATTGCTTGGCTCCGGTTTAGTGTTTTCGATGGGAGTGGAAATTGCCGCGGGCTTGTCAACGGACGACGCAGTTGCGGCAGCTTTGTCAACAAGGGAAGCTGTTGGCGGATGTTTGTCAACGGGGGCAGAAGCGTCTGCTGGCTCTGACTTCGGCGCCACCGGGATTGCTGTGGCCGATTGCAGTGGCGAAATGTTGTTTCTTGCACGAGCAGCCTGAATTTCGGGGCGCAGGCGGATGCCGCCAAAGATAATCACTCCGACGAGGAACAGCGCGGCGAGGACGGTGGCGAATGTGCTGCTCTTCTTTTTTGGCTCTTCGAAGGGAGGCAGCGTGCCGGTGCGGCGCACCGTGGGCGTTTGTTGCGGAGAACTGGCGCGGTGCTGCAGGGAATGCGCTGCCGCAGCGGTCATGGGGTCGTCGGCATATTGCGTGTGAAGAGGGCGGGTGGGAGTGGCAAAGGGCTGACCAGCACCCTGGCCGCGCGGCGAGATCAAGGTCGCATCAGGATTGCGTTCATTTCCGCCAAGCGCACGGTAATTGTGCAGATCTTCCTGGAGTTCACGGCAGCTTTGGTAACGAACTTCGGGCTCCTTGGCAAGAGCGCGCATCACGATTTCATTCAGGCCGGGGTGGATGGAGGGATTCAACTGGCGCGGCGGAATAGGGTCTTCGTTCACGATCTTATAAATGACTGTGGTGATGCTGTGGCCCGGGAATGGTTTTTCGCCGGTGAGCATTTCATAGAGGACGACGCCGAGGGAAAAGATATCCGTGCGGCCATCGACCGGGCGACCCTTCACCTGTTCCGGGGACATGTAACTGGGCGTACCCATGACGTGGGTGGTCTGCTGAACGGTGCCGAACTGCAGGATCTTGGCGGTGCCGAAGTCGGTGACCTTGACGGTGTCATCGGCGGTAAGCATGAGGTTCGCGGGCTTGATGTCGCGGTGCACGATGTTGCGCTCGTGGGCGAATTGCAGAGCGCTGCAGGTCTGCTCCATGATGCGGAGGATTCGGGAGACGGGAAAGGCGTCGCCACCGTCGAAGGTTGCTTGGAGACTTTTCCCCTCCACCAGTTCCATGGTGATGTAGTAGAGGCCGTCTTCCTCGCCGGCGTCATAGACCACCACGATGTTCGGATGCGTGAGCAGACCGGCGGCGCGCGCTTCGGTTTGGAAACGCGAGAGGAGTTCCGGGCGAGTGAGGCCGGTGCCCGCTTCGGTGAGGCGAATGGTTTTTACAGCGACATTGCGGCCAATGACGGGATCGAC
Source organism: Candidatus Acidiferrum sp. (assembly GCA_049686315.1). Taxonomy (GTDB): domain Bacteria; phylum Acidobacteriota; class Terriglobia; order Acidiferrales; family UBA7541; genus Acidiferrum. The sequence goes on from JBAVHY010000474.1 coordinate 3,673, forward strand.
AGCGCGATAGACCACACCCATGGCGCCGCGGCCGAGTTCGCCGAGAATTTCATACCGACCGGCTTTTGCCACCGTAGTCATGAAGGTCCCGCCATGCGCGGGAGGCCTTTCTGTAACACCACGACCGAGGGCAAGGTTTCGTCGCTGGTGAGCGCGACCGCTGCGGGAAAAGGAGGCTCGTTGTGGAGCCTGATGTACTTACAGCCTAGAGTTCACGCCTTTCCCCGGACACACACCCTCGCCACTCCTGACAGTAGCGGGTGGATTTTACATAGGTCAACGCTACGGTGGTACTAGTGTGCCGGAGTGTATATGTCCGAAGGGACAGGTGGGGAATAGATATCAGATATCAGGCTAGATGACCTGCCCTTTGCGCTTCTATTGCAAAGGGGCCTTGCTCTAAGGGATGGGGCAGCACGCCCGGCGAGTCCAGAATAGTTTGCTTGGCTGTACATTATACGGTACACTTGTACTTTATTAGGTGCAGGATGGCGGAAGCCCAACAGCCGCGAAAAATCCCGCTGATTTTTTATCGCCTGCGGCCGGAAAGCGAACCCGTGCGGGAGTGGCTGAAGGGGTTGCCCGAAAACCTAGCGTCACGCCATAGGGAAGGACCTGTTGCGCGCGCAATGGCGTTGGCCCGCCGGGATGCCGCTATGCCGGCCGTTGGGAAATGCCGACGAAACGAACGGCGCGTGTGCTGCTTTGCTTTTACGAGGAGCACCTGGTTGCGCTGCACGGGTTTATCAAGAAGACGCGCACGACGCCGGATGATGATTTGGCGTTAGCGCGCAAGCGACAGAAGGAGTTAAAAGGATGAGCAAGAAACGGAAGAATCGGAAGAAACACATGGGCTCGAGCATCGATGAATTCCTAAAGGAAGAGGGCATCTTTGAAGAAACACAGGCCCAGGCGATAAAGGAAGTCGTCGCGTGGCAGCTCGATGAGGCTATGAAGAAACAGAAAATATCCAAGAACAAGATGGCCACGCTGCTCAAAACAAGCCGCACCCAGGTTGACCGCCTGCTGAATCCAAAGAACGACATCACGCTTTCCAGCCTGCAACGGGCCGCGGCGATGGTTGGACGCCGGGTGATGATCGAGCTGGTTTGACAGAACGGAACTCGATTCGCATTATGCGCGGAGATCTCAGAATGGCCGACCTGTTTCCGAACAGGGTACGGCCTTTTGCCGCGGCGCATCAAAGGCCTGAGTTCAATTTCAATGTGTGTCCGAGCCAGGCGCGACTTTACCTGCGAATGTGCGGTAGACATAGATAAAGTAACCGGCAGCGAGAATCATGCCGATCACCCACCAGATCAGGCCAATTTTCAGGCCGTAGGCGCCGGCCTTGGCGTTGGAAATCGTCAGCGCGTAGGCGGGGTTGCGAGCCGGCAGGACCATGGGATAAACGCCGAAGACCACGCTGGTCAACATGCCCAGCAGATAGCCGCAGGAGGCGAGAAAAGCATTGCGTTCATTGCCGCGGCGCAATTCGAATTGCACCCCGGCTAGACCCGCCACGGCAATGGCGGGGAGAACGAATCCGATGGGCCAGGTTTTGAAATTGACGATGACCTGTGGCTGAACCGCAAAAGTCACCATGGTAAGGACGCCGGTCGCGGCCAGCACCCCCCACCAGGCCCACGCGGCTAGGCTCGCGGCGCGTTCACTGACGGCGCCGGGAGTTTTCAGGCGCACCCAGAGTCCACCATGCATGACCAACGCTAGCAAGGCAGTCACGCCCACGAGGACGGTGTACCAGTCCAGAATTCCCGTGTGGTCGCCGAGCCGAAAGTTGGTCCACAGCGGTTCGAAAAAGTAGCCGCTGTCATCGAGCGGCACGCCGCGCACCACGTTGCCAAGCGCGGCGCCAAAAAACACCGCGAGCAAAAGGCTGGAAATCGAAAACACAAAATCCCAGAAGGGAATCCATGCGTTGTTCTGCACGTGGTTGCGAAATTCGATGGAGGTGCCGCGGAGAATCAGCAGCCAAAGCACGATCATCAAGGGGAGATAGAATCCGCTGAAGCCGCTGGCGTAGAGCGCGGGGAAAGCAAAATACAGAACGCCCCCCGCGGCCAGCAACCAAACTTCATTGCCGTCCCACACCGGGCCGATGCTGGCGAGAACTTGGCGACGCTCTTCGTTTGTCCTGGCCACGAGGAAATGAATGGCGCCGGCGCCCAAATCGAATCCATCCAGGAGGACGTACATGGCAACCATGACAGCGACGAGACTGAACCACAGGGTTTCCATCGAATTCTCCTCAATTAACCGTGAGCAGGGTAGGTGAAGATGCGCGCTCTTTGGCTTCCGGTTCCGGGCCATGTTCAATTTCCCTGTAAATCAGGAAAAGCCAAAGGATCGAAAGGAGCGTGTACATGCCCATGAAACCGAGCAAAGTGAACCAGGCGCTTCCAGCCGCCACGCGCGGTGAAACGCCTTTAGCGGTGCGCATCACCCCGTAGATCAACCACGGCTGGCGGCCGAGTTCGGCGGTCATCCAGCCGGCGGTGTTGGCGATGTAGGGCAAAGGAGCGCTGAGCATCAACAACCAAAGCATCCAGCGCGATTCGTACAATCTTCTGCGCGCCAGGAGAATCGTGGCGACCCCCATTATGACGATGAAGATGGTGCCGAGGCCGACCATCACGTGGTAGCTGAAGTAGAGCAACTCGATCGCGTCCGGCCATTCATTTTCAGGAAACGAATCCAGCCCGCGGACATGGGCTTTCCAGCGCCTGTAGGTGAGAAAGCTGAGCATCGAAGGAATTTCCAGCGGATTATCGAGCTTGCGCTTCTCGATATCGGGTTGCCCGAGAATCGCGAGCGGCGCGCCCTCTTGGGATACAAACAGTCCTTCCATCGCGGCGAGGGTGGCAGGCTGGTGCTGCGCGATCATTTTTCCCTGGATATCACCCGTAGGAAACAATTGCAAGACGGCAGCAAGCACTCCCACCAACACGCCGGTTGAAACGAAGGTTCGCCCATAGATGACGTCGCGCTTCGTAAGAAGGTAGAACGAGCCCACGGCAGCCATGACAAAGCAGCCGGTCTGCACCGCACCCAACATATTGTGCGCGTATTGCGCCAAGGCCCAGGGATTCAGCACCAAGCCCCAGAAGCTCGCGAGTTCGAGCGCGCCATTGGGCAGCACATGGTAGCCGACGGGGTGTTGCATCCACGCGTCCGTTGCAACGATCAAGTAGCCAGACAGCCACGAGCCAATAAATACCAGCATCGCCGACACCCAGTGACCGACGGGCCCAAGTTTTTTTTCGCCATAGAGGAAGAGCCCAAGGAAGCTGGACTCCAGGAAAAAGGAGAATATTCCTTCCATGGCAAGCGTCTGGCCGATGATCCCTCCGGCGGCCTTGGAAAACTCCGCCCAATTTGTGCCGAACTGAAATTCCATGGGAATTCCAGTGACCACGCCCAGAGCGAAGTTGATGCCGAATATTTTTGCCCAGAAGCGCGCCGAGCGGTTGTAATGCTCATCGCCCGTGCGCAGAGCCATAGTCTTCAGGATAACGATCAACAGGGCCAGGCCCATGGTTAACTGCGGAAATAAATAGTGATAAGTGACCGTGAAGGCGAAATGCAGCCGGTGCACACTCAGGGCTGAATCCATGCAAACACCTCATTCCGGGTGCTAATTCCGGCGAGCCAGCCGATCGAGACTGGCTAGGAGCGAGGGGCGCGGAAAGTTCGTTGCTATTGTGCCACTTTTTGGCTTAAGGGTGAATTCTCTTTGCGGTATTCGCCGGACAATCGTCCCGGCGGCGGATTAGTCCTTATGATGAAACATGACGTGATTGATGTCCGGCCAGAATTCCTTGGCCATGTTTCCGGCGGCGTCCTGAATGAGCTGGCTTAGCCAGCGCTGGTAGGTTTTAACGAGGTGGTTCTCATCGCTGGGGTAGTAAGCATTGCCGATGCCCGCGGCCGCACCAGCGCCGACGACTTCGGAGAAATTGAAGGTGGGATCTCCGGAGTCTTTTCTCGTGATGAGCAAACGACTTAGGGCATAACCGGAGCGTTTAAAAAATCCGCCTTTGCCGAGGGTGTAATAGCGCGAGTCTTCTTTGGTCAACGTTGGAACGATCGCATCCACCATGTAGTTCTCGATGGTTCCATCGGCAAAAGTGTGGGCAAAGTATCTTCCATAGCCGGCGGCTCCTTGGCCAAAGAAGGTTCCGATTTTTGCGCCATGGCGGCTCCGGAAAGCAAGCCGACATAAATGACAGTTGAGTAGTCGAAACTATCTTGGGTAGCCAGTAAGAACTTGTCTCCAAAGCTCTGGGGAGGCAGGTGAGTGTTTGCGCTTACGGAACGGTAGTTGGGGATGATCCACAGAATGCGTTTGGTTTGCTGGCCGGAGCCGGAGTCATTGGGCTCAGTTTTGGGTTGCGGAGATTCCCCCTTTGATGATGCCGTGCCATCCGTGGCGGCCTTTCCATCGCCGGTTGTTTCCGGCTGAGAAGGATCCTGCGCGGCGGGTGCGGCCTGCTGGTTCGCGCTGGCGAGATCTTGCTGTTCCCGCAACTCCCGGTAAAGATCCTGAGGCTGTTGCGCGTGCGCGAAGCAGCTTGCGGACACGCTCGATAACAAGATAATGAGAAACGGAACTTGGCTTCGTTTCAAACTTCCCCCCGGTCTAATTTTGAGGCTTCGCGCGGAACTCAACCGCCATCAGCCCCTTCTAGCTTCTGCAACCCGATTGGATTCCGTGGAACGGTTCCAGGATGCATGGATTAACCCTCTTTCCACGCCCTTGGCAATCCCATTTCTGGCGCTTATTCTCGCGGTGCTTGCACCTTTCTTGTTGACTCCCTTGGAGTCCGGCCCTACTATCGTCCGACCGTGGGGAAGTGGAATCGGCCCGGCCCGATTCGAGCGCACCCAGCGCAATCTCTCGTATCAGGTTCCTCTCAGATAGAAATTCAAATGGTGCGGGGAGTTCGCCCATGATCCTTCAATTGCAGAAAAGCCATCCCGCTCCGGATATCTGCCTGATGGAATTCACCGGGAAATTGATGATGGGAGACGACAGCCGCCAGGTTGAGTGGGGCGTGACGGAGCAGTTGAGCGCGGGAATCAAGAAAATCATATTCGACCTAAGCAAGGTGGATAGCATCGACAGCACCGGCGTGGGCATCATCGCCGTGTGCGAGGCAAAAGCGCGCAAGGCGGGAGGCGCAATGCGCATCGTGGCACCGGAGGGGATTGTGCATGACACGCTGGTGATGACACACGTGGACCGCTTGGCCAAGTTTTTCCCCACGGGAAAGGCGGCCGCGGAGGATTTCAGCGTCTCCTGAAGGGTTCAACGCTTATTGGAACGAGGCCACAGCCTGGGGCAACTCATCAAAGGTGGTGAACAGGTTGAGCAGGCCCACCATCTTCAAGGTCTGCACGGTAAATTGCGAAGGCTTTAGCAGGCGAATGGCGCCGCCGGTTTGCTTTGCGGTGGTCAAGTGGCGGACCAGCATGCCAATGCCGCTGGAATCAATGGTGGGAACTTCCTCGAGGTCCAGCACGATGCGGTTTTGTCCCTGGCCGAGAAGTGCAGTCATGGTGGAGTTGAAACGATCAAGTGGAGGGCCCATGGACAAGCGCCCCTGCATCTTCACCAGCTTCACGCCATCAACTGTCTTGGTCTCAATATCCAAGGCACCCACTCCAGATTTAGGGCCGAGAAGCTTTAGAAGCGCAGCGTGGAAAGATACTTGTAGCTCGCGGCCAGGCTCGCAAAAGCGTCGGCGGGCTGGTCGTGCTCGACGAAAAAGTGCTGGATTCCGGCTTCAGCGGCATGGGAAAAAATGTGCTTCCAATCGATGATGCCGGAGCCGGGCTCGGTCATAGTGGTCTTCTCAAATTCCGAGTTGGGCTCAAATTGCTTCTTGTCCGCGGAAGGCTTCGGGAAAGTCTTGTAATCTTTCACGTGAACCAGGGGAAAGCGTCCCGGGAAGCGCTTGAAATAATCGAGGGGATCCTGTCCGGTGCCGCTGATCCAGCAGATATCCATTTCCATTTTCACAAGCTTAGGATCGGTGTTTTCCAGCAGGTAATCGTAGGCCTTCTTCCCGCCCAGAATCGGATCGGGATAAAACTCGAAGGTGTGATTGTGGTAGCCGAATTGGATTCCAGCTTTGTTGCTGGCTTCCCCGGCCTTGTTGAAGAGTTCGGTGACACCCTTCCACCCGTCCGCGGACTTTCGGGCCTTCTCGTCGATTCCAGGACAGACGATGAATTTGTGGCCGATCGTGTGAGCCGCCTCAATGGTCTCCGGCCAGTGCTTCTCGACGACATCATAGCCAACGTGACAGGAAGGAGCGGTGAGGCCGTTCTTGTCGATGATGGCGCGGACGTCAGCGGGGGAATGATCGAAGTAGCCCGCAAACTCCAACTCCTTGTAACCGATGGAGGCGACTTTTGCGATGGTGCCGGAAAAGTCTTTTTTCATGTCGTCGCGGACGGTGTAGAGCTGTACACCGACTTTGTCGATCTTGTGCGTGGCTGCGAGCGTTCGCGAGGGAAGAGAAGCGAGAAGGCCGGTTGCGAGAGAACTTTCAATAAAGGTGCGTCGTTTCATGGTCGGATTGTACAACTAAGTGCACTCCAAAACGAGACGAGAGTTTGCAACAAATATGAAACCGAAGCTAAAGAGGGATTCCGCTCTGGGCAGGCAGAATGACGGATTTGAGTACTCGGGAGCTGGATTTCAGGCTAAAGCGGCGGGTGCGACCACTGGCCGCGGGCTTGCTCCAGAGTTTCGGCGACGGCGAGAAGCAGTTCTTCCTCGTAGGGCCGGGCAATCAGTTGTACATTGATGGGAAGTCCTTCCGGCGATTGGCCGAAGGGAAGTGAAAGCCCAGGAAAGCCCGCGAGATTCAGCCACTGGCAATAGCGCATAGTGTCCCGGTAATTGTGGGGATCTCCGGAGCGATAGTTGCCAGCGCCGTGTTTGAAAGCCGGCGCGGTGGAAACAGGAGAGATAAGGATGGGCACATCGCGCAACTGACGAAGCAGGTCGGCGCGCAACAAGTCACGTTCCGTGCACGCTTTCATGAACGACTGCAGCGTTATCTTTGGCTCCGCGGACGCAATCTCCAAGTAGTCTCGAAGCATGGAACTGAGCAGCGATTCCTGACCTTGTGCGCCATGACGAATCAGATCGGCAATGACCGGGCCGAAGAAGAACCACCAAAGTTCGAGGGCGCGGTCGAGTTTTTCGAGAGCGAGCGGCTCAACGCGATAGTCGAGATCGCAGAGATGTTGTGCGGCGCGGCGAATCGCCGAGAGAGTCTCCGGGGTGGCCCTACCGAGTTCCGGGTTTTCCAGAATGCCGATGCGCAAGCTGCGAAGTTCCCGGGGGTGAATTTGGCGCAGCGGCACCGGCGCCGAAAGCGTGTCGCCCGCGTCCGGCCCCGCCATCACCTGGAACAACACGCGCAGATCCGCAACGGTCCGCGCCATCGGACCCACAACGCCAATCCATCCGAATGCGCCTGCTCCCGGAGGGAAGTGTCCAGTGGCCGGAATACGGCCAGGCGTAGGCTTCAGTCCGCAGATCCCCGAGAAATGCGCAGGCGTGCGAATCGAGCCGCCGCCGTCACTGCCAACCCCGCCCATCGAGCAGCCTGAAGCAATGGCGGCCGCTTCACCGCCGCTTGAGCCGCCCGCGGAGTAAGCCAGGTTCCACGGATTGGAAGTTTTTCCCGTGAGCAGATTGTCGGTTTCATAGGCCATCAGGAATTCCGGCGTGTTGGTGTTGCCGAGAAGAATTGCGCCAGCAGCTTCCAGCCGCGCCACGAGCGGAGCATCCGTGGCGGGAACATAATCCTTGCGCAGAAAAGAACCGGCTGGGCACGGCCAACCGGCCACATCAATGCAGGACTTCACGGTCAGTGGGATTCCGCTCAGAGGCAGGAGCGGTTCTCCGCGCTGCAGAGCCGCTTCTACGTTGCGCGCGCGCGCCAAGGCGGATTCCCCATCTAGGTGAACAAATGCGTTTAGCTTTGGCTGTAGTTGTTGCGCGCGTTCCAGATGCGCCGTGACGACCTCGACGGGCGAAATTTGTTTTCTGTTATAGAAGTCCAGCGTTTTGGCGATGGAGCCGTAGAGGGTCAAGGTCATTTGGTCATTTTAGATTTGCTGCCAGACGTTGGGGCGAGACAAAGCAGAAGGGTTTCAGTCTAAACCTGCCTTGAACACTTTATTTGCTTCGGAATCCGTCAGCTCGGAATACCAGATTAATGAGCCTTTGGCTGAAGAAGCCAACCAAAACGACGCCTTTTGCAAGGTGGCCATGGAATGGATGCTGCGGGTCGCAAAATCGAAATACTGAAGCTCGGAAGACTGACCGCTATATTCGCTCAACAGCAAGATGCCTTTGTTGGTGAGCGCCCAACTGGCCCAGGTGGTCGGGTGCAGAAGGGAAACCCGTGATTCCGTTCCGCCGTTCACGGGCACCTGCCAAATCTCTGGGTTTTGATAACGCGACTTGGCGTAGTAGAGCCTTTGTCCATCCTTCGATTCATATGCCGAGAAGCCGCCTTGCCGGGTGATTTGGAGAGGCTGACCACCCTCAGCGGGCACTTTCCAGACCTGATCGTTTTCCCAGCCCCAACCACGGTTCGAGGAGAAGTAAATGTACTTGCCGTCGCGGGACCAACTCGGCACGGAATTGTTGGAATGATCTTCGACAACTGGGCGCACCTGTCCCCCGTCAACAGAGACTACGTAGATGCCCGACCTGCCATACCGGCCGTCGGAATCGAAAACAATCCAGCGACCGTCGGGAGACCAACGCGGCGTGCCGGCTCTTCCCGTATTCGTCAGCTTCCTGGGAGAAGCACCATCCGAATTGCACACCCAGATATCCATCGCATCGGTGCGGCCGGCCATAAACACAAGTTTGCTGCCATCGGGCGAAGGCTGCGGGCCTCCAATCGCCTCGCGTCCGGCGACGATTCGTGTGAGAGGGTTCGCGTCATTTATGTGCATGAGATCCAGGCGGAAGATGGCGGGCCCATCAGAGGCAGACCCTACTTGGGAGAGCTCGACGCGTCGTCCTGAACGTGCGAGAGCCATGAGGGGCGAGTCGTCTAAAGAGCTAGGTTCAGGACCTGAGGCGGGAGGATTACTCGGCGCCGGACCTTGCCGGGAGACAGTGGGTTCAGCGACAGCATTACGCCCACGCTGCGGACTCTCGGGATACGGATCGCGGGGAGCACGGGGGCGGGATTGCTCGGCGAGCTGTTTTTGGTGATGTTCCGCCTCCCCACGAGCCAATGCTGCCTCGTCGGGAGACGGCGAAGTCGACCACTGCTTCCAGATGGCGGTGATCCCTAAAGCTAGCACGAAGGTCGCTGCCACTAGCACAGACAGTTGGACCAGCGTGTGGCGCTTGACGGGGACGGTGGATTCCCATTCCTCGTCACTCAGCGAACCTTTCCAGACGGGTTCCGAGGCTGAAACAACCGATTGCGGTAACACGGCCGGTTGTGGCGGGCCGGCAATTGGAGGAGCGGACGAGACCTCCTCAATCGGAGCGATGAAACGGTAGCCGCGGCGCGGGAGGGTTTCGATGTAGCGGGGTTCGTCGGCGGAATCGCACAGCGCTTCGCGAAGCTTGTTCACGGCTGCGTTCAGACCATGGCTGAAGTCCACAAAAGTATCTTCGGACCACACTCGCTTGCGGAGTTCCTCGCGGTTAACGAGCTGGCCCGGGCGCTCCAAGAGCGCGGTCAGGATTTCAAATGGTTGACCGCCCAGTTTGACGCGAACTCCGCTCTTCCACAGCTCGCGGGTACTCAGGTCCACTTCACAGGGACCAAATCGAAGGCGTGGTTTGCCTAGGTCTGTCATCAAGGACGCAATTCTATCATTTGCATAGACGACGCAAGGGGCCATTTTGTTTCATGGGTATGTCTAATTCTCCTTTCGTCAGTAACTTGCACGATGACCGAAAATTGACTGGAAACTGAGCTTTTGGGCATTGAGGTAGAAGCCCCTCGGCGGCATGTTGGCGCACCGGTAGCTCGAATGAGCAACCGGGAATAGGCCGCGCGAGGTGCAGGATGAGGGGCGATGGAGCAAGCAGGAGTTCGGTTCAGCGAGCGACGTTTATCTTTGCCACTTTGTATCTACTGTTTCTTCCGGCTGCGTTTGGGCAACAGTTTCTTGGCCGAGACACTAACGTGAACGCCGATTGTCTAACAGCGATCAGTGCGAATGCTTCTGGCCAGGGAGGAAGGGCGTGCGACCATCAGGCGGTAGCGGAATTGGCTCGTTCGGGACATGCGTTTGCGCAAAACCAGATGGGCATTGAATCGGCGCTGGTGCTGGGTCCCAGGCGCACGCTAGGCGAAGCGCGCAAATGGTTTGAGAAGGCTGCCGCGCGCGGGTATGCGCCGGCGCAAGTGAACCTCGCGGTGTTGTATCTTAACGGCTGGGGGGCAGTGCAAAATTACGGCGCGGCTCTGTATTGGTTGAAATCGGCCGCGGAGAAGGGAAATGCGCGCGCTCACATGAACCTCGGGATTTTGTATATGAATGGATGGGGAGTCCGGAGAGACTATGACGAGGCGCTGCAGAATTTCCGATTCGCTGCGGAACATGGGGAGTCCGGAGCGATGGTTAACCTTGGATACCTGAGTGACGCAGGCCTTGGGATGCCTCGGGATATTGCCGCTGCTGCAGAGTGGTACCGCCAAGCGGCGGAACGCGGCGACCCTCTGGGGCAAAACAATCTTGCTGATTTGTATTTTCGCGGTGAGGGCCTGCCACAGAGCGACGCTCTGGCGCTTGCCTGGTTTGAGAAAGCCGCAGCGCAGGGCAACACGGGCGCGCAGATCAAGCTGGGCTATTTGTATGCCACGGGCCGCGCGGGCCGCCGGGACAACGAAAGTGCCTACGCGTGGATTCTCTCAGCGGTTATGGCCGGAGACGCGCGCGGGGAGGAATATCTCTTGCCGTTGGAAAAGCAGTTGAGGCCGGAACAACTTGCGTGTGCAAAGCAGAGGGCCGAGGCCCTCGAGGCCACAGCGGCGCACACGATTCCGGAGCTGGCCTTCGTGCGCTAGTTGAATTGAGAAGATCCCTTTCGACTTGAATCCAAGATGCAATCCCACCTCTTTGGCTGTTCCCCCTGACAAGCCTGCTCGTCACGGGACCACAAAACCGCGTACAAAAACGGTTGACGATAATTCCGGCAGCCCAGACAATCGTTAGGACGACGGAGCCGCCTTTCCTGATCGTCGCTTGTCCAGAGAGCTTTCCTTCATGGGATTCATGCAAAAAGTATTGCGGCAGTGCTTTTCTGCTGCCACTGTTTTCCTGTTTTTCGCGGGAGCCCTGCTGTTTCTCACGATGCATTCGCGCGCCACGCAAGCCCCTGCGGCACCCAGGAAGATTTCGTCTGTGGCACTGCGGTTGAACACGCTTGGCGTGGCGTACATGAACCAGGGCAAGTCCGCCGACGCCCAGAAATATTTCGAACAGTCACTGACCGCGGATCCAAATTTCCAGCAGGCCCGGATGAACCTGGGCATTTCGTTTCTCGCGCAGCAGAAACTGGAACAAGCGCGCCCTGCATTGGAAGAGGCTTCCAGCAAACTGCCGGAGGATCCCTTCGCATGGTACAACCTGGGCCTCGCCTACAAGGACTCGGCGGAGCCGGAGAAAGCCATCTCCGCTTTCCAGGGCGTGGAAAAAATCGCGACCGATGAGCCGGACGCTTTCTACTTTGAAGGTTTTCTGCTGTCACAGCTTCAGAGATACGACGAGGCCATCACGGCGTTCAAAAAAGCGCTGGCCATTGCTCCTTATCACGCTTCCGCGCAATTCGGGCTCGCCCGCGCTTACCAACGCAAGGGAGAGACGGACGCCGCGCGCGAGGGCATGAAGCATTTCCAGAAACTCACTTCGGAGCATCTTGGGACCCCGTTTGGCGCCGGCTACGGCGACCAGGGGAAATTTTCACTCGCGGAATTTGTTCACGGCGCGGACACCGCAGCTCCGGCGGAAATTTCCGTGCAGTACACGCCGAAACCGCTCACGGAAATTGGCGCCGTGGCCAAGGCGGAGACGGCGATCGGCGCGAGCAACGGCGTATGCATGTTCGACTTCGACGGCGACGGCAAGCCCGACCTGTTTTTCGTGGCCGCCGGGGAAAGGAAGAGCCGCCTTCTGCATAATCTTGGCGGCGGCAAATTTGAAGATGCCACTTCGAAAGCTGGGCTGACTGGAATTGACGCCGGCTTTGGTTGCGCGGCTGGCGATTTTGATAACGATGGCTTGACAGATCTGGCGGTATGCGAAACCGAAGGTGTGCGGCTGTTCCGAAACGATGGCGGAGGGAAATTTATCGATGTGACGGCAAAAGCCGGGATTCGCCGCGAAAAAGGTTGTGTCACGCCCGCGTTCGTGGATTACGACCACGATGGTGATTTGGATTTGTACGTGACGATGGCCCCGGCCAAGCCCGCCAACTCGCGCAAAAATAAATTGTGGCGAAACAATGGGAATTCCACGTTCACGGACGTTTCCGAGGAATCGGGCCTGGGCGTGGATGCTACAGGGGCGGACGTGGCGGTCACGGACTTCAATAACGATCGCGCCGTCGATTTCATCTTCGCGGGAGGGGCCGACGGTGCGGCCATCTACCTGAATCCGCGCGAAGGAAAATTCACCGCGTTTCCTGCCATCGATTTTGCGAAGGAAAAGCTGCCGCCCGCGGTGGGTGTTGCGATCTTCGATTTCGACAAAGACGGCTGGATGGATGTTGTGTTTACGCACGCCGGTGCGCCGGGAATCAGTTTGTGGCGCAATGCGCAGGGGAAAAAACTGGAGCGCGTGGCGTTGCCGGACTTCGCTTGGAAGCAGGGTTGGGGCGTGACTTGGGTTGATTACGACAATGATGGCTGGCTGGATCTAGTGGCTGTCGGCGAAGGCGCAAACGGTGGAGAAATTCGCCTTTTGCGCAATCTTGGCGACGCCGGATGGGCGGACGTAACGAAAAAAGTGGGGCTCGATGCTGTGAAGTTGAATCAGCCGCGGGCGGTGGCGGTGGCTGATTTGAAGGGCGACGGCAGCCCGGACTTGGTAGTAACGCAAGCGGCGGGCGCGCCCGTGATCTTGGAAAATACAGGCGCGAACCGCAACCACTGGATGCAAATCGATTTGAAAGCTTTGAACGACAATAAGAGCGGCATCGGCACCAAAATCGAAATCTATGCCGGCGCGCTCTACCAGAAATTCGAAGTTGCGGGTTCTTCCGGCTACCTCAGCCGGAATTCGGGCGCGTTGCTGGTGGGATTGGGCGCGGAGAAGGTTACCGATGCGGTGCGCCTGCTTTGGCCGACGGGAGTGCCGCAGGATGAAGTCGACCTTGCCGCGAACAAAACGCAGGCAATCGCCGAACTCGACCGCCGCGGCAGTTCCTGCCCGATTCTTTTTTCGTGGAACGGAAAGGAATATGAGTTCATCGCCGACATGATTGGACCCGGTGTGGTTGGCCACTGGATCGCGCCTGGCGAGCGCGATGTGCCGGACTCGGACGAATATCTGAAGGTCCCGGCAAGAAGTGCGCGTCCGAAAAATGGTTTGCTGAGTTTCCGCTTCATGGAGCCGATGGAAGAGACGGTTTATCTGGACCAGGTGCGGCTGTTGGCGGTCGACCACCCGTCCAATGTTGAGGTGAATCCGAACGAGCGGTTCGTCAGCAATCCCCCGTTTCCGGAATTTCGTGTGATTGCCACGCAGAACGCGCGCGTGCCCGCGGGCGCGTGGGATGATCGCGGCCGCGACGTGCTGCCGCTACTTGCCAAACACGATCGGCAGTACGTGACGGATTTCGAAGGCTTGCCGTTCATGGGCTTTGCCAAACTGCATTGGATTGAACTCGATCTCGGCGCTTGGGACACCGCAAGACCGCTCCGGCTTTTGCTCGATGGCTATACCGACTACTTCACCGCCACGTCGATGTACGCCGCCGACCAGGCAGGCTTCAAGGTCATTGCTCCATACGTGGAAGCAAAGGACGCGCAGGGCAAATGGGTGCAGGTCGTGGGCGATATCGGTTTCCCCGCCGGGTTGGCGCGCACTATGGTCACCGACCTGACGGGGAAAATTCCCGCGGGCACGCGCCGGATACGCATCGTCACAAATCTGAAAATCTACTGGGATGCTGTGCGCATCGATCAGACACCCGAGCTGAAAGACGTGCGCGTCAATGAAGTGCCGCTGGCCGGGGCCGAGCTCGCGTTTCTTGGCTACCCACGGGAAATTCGCCTGCATCCGGCGAGCGACATCGTGTATTCGTACGCGCGTCGCAGTCCCACCGGCCCCTATGCGCGGGCGGCGGGAAATTACACGCGCTACGGCGACGTGAAAAAATTGCTGAGCAGTTCGGACGACAAGTTCGCCGTGTTCAGTTCCGGTGAAGGAGTGGAGCTGGAGTTCGACCCCACCGGGCTGGCGCCGCTTCCCGCCGGATGGGTGCGCGATTACTTTTTCTACGCCGATGGATTTGAGAAGGATTTGGATTTCTACGCGGCCTACGCTTTCACCGTGGAACCGCTGCCTAAACACGGCTTCACCCCTTACCCCTACCCCGAAGGCAAAGACTATCCCCTGGACGCTGATCATCTCGGTTACGAGTTCGAATACAATACGCGCTCGCGTTCGGATCGCATGCCTGGCAATCTGCGCTACGAATTTCCCGCGCCGAAGTGAGGAATCGCTCATGCGCAGAAGTGGCGCCTCCACCATCCGCGACGTGGCTCGGGAAAGCGGCTACTCGGCATCCACGGTTTCGATTGTCCTGAATAACGCGCCGCTCTCCCGATACATTCCGGCGGAAACGAAAGAACTGATCCAAACCGCCGCGCGCCGCCTAGGGTATCGACCCAATCCTTTGGCGCGTTCGCTGCGCAGCCAGCGCTCCAACATCGTGGGCGTAATGGTATTCGACATCCTCGATCCATTCTGCACACCGATCCTGCGAGGCCTGGAAAATGCGCTGTACCAGTCGAACTACCTCTCGCTGCTCGCCGACGCGCACAACGAGCCACACCGCTTCGAGCGCTACCTGGAAATGCTGCTGGACCGCCGTGTGGAGGGACTGATCGTGATCGCGAACTGGTTGGTGACGGACATCAAGGTGCTCGCGGATTTAACCGAGAGGCAAGTCCCAACCGTGATTGCCGGGAGAGCGTTTGAGATTGATAGCGTCAGTACAGTCTCTGTGGACAATGAAGGCGGCGCCGGTCTCGCGCTCGAACATCTCTACCGCCTCGGGCACCGCGAGGTCGCGTTCCTGCGCGGGCCGAAGGCGCTCGCGAGCAGCCGGCAGCGCTGGAAGGGCATCCGGAACTTCGCGCAATCCGCGGGACTACGCTTGGATATGAAACACATCGCAGAGCTGCCAGAATCGCTGGACCCCAATTCCAGTTTTGAAGCGGGCGCGCAGTTGACCACGGAATTGCTGCGCCAGGGAAAACCATTCACTGCGCTGGTGGCTTACGACGACGTCACCGCACTGGGCGCATTGCGGGCGCTGAAGAAGAAGGGGCTGCGCGTTCCGGAAGATTGTTCGGTCGTCGGATTTGACGATGTCGCCCAGGCCAGCCTTTCCGTTCCGTCGCTGACAACGGTGCGCCAGCCGATGGAGGCGATGGGTTCGCTAAGCGTGGGCATCATGCTCGATGCCATCAAAGCGGTGCATCAGAAAGGAGAGGCTCCCGTTGTGCGCCGCAAGATTCCCGCCGAGCTTGTTGTGCGTGAATCGACGGGAGTTTTGAAATAGCCACATCGCGGGCTCACACACCGACTTCCACCCATGCTTTCTTTTGCGCGCTTTCCGCAATGGCTTCGCATAGCACCAATTCGTCGTGGCCGGTTTCGAAGGTGGGAAACGAACGCGGCGCGCGCAAGTCACCCGCCGACAGGTAGCCGTAAAAATCCTTGAAGAGCTGCACAAACGTGTCGGGATAGCCCTCTGGGTGCCCGCCGGGATACGCAGCATAGCCACGCGATTCCGGAGATTGCAACACCGGATCTTTCGGAAGAACCTCGCAGGCGCGATCGCGCCTGCCGATCCACAAATTGTTTGGCGATTCGGAATCGAAGGACAACGAGCCTACCGAGCCGTCAATTTCAAACCACAACCGCGTCTTGCGGCCTGCACTTACCTGCGACACGGTCATTACGCCGCGCGCCTCATTTTCAAAATGCAGCAACACGGAGGCGTAGTCATCGGTTGTCATCATCACTTCTTCGGTATCCGCCACGGCCGCTTTCTGAAATGTTTCGACACGCCCCTTCGGGCGGCGGCGCGTTGGCAACACCGTGGCCAGGTCCGCGCAAAGTTCGGAAACCTTGCTTTCCGTCAGCCACGTGACCAGGTCCAGCCAATGCGTCCCGATATCGGACACGGCGCGCAATTCGCCGCCAAGTTTTGCCTCCAGGCGCCAGTTCCAGTCCGTTGGAAAGAGCAGCCAGTCCTGCAGAAAACTTCCGTGCACAAGCTTCACCTGGCCGATCGCGCCCTTGCGGATCAGCGCGCGAGCTTCCTGGCAAAGCGGGTAATAGCGCAGGTTATAAGCCACCGCGCCCACTCGTCCCGTTTCCTTGAGCAGCGACACGAGTATGGCGGATTCGCGCGAATCCAGCGCCAGAGGCTTTTCGCACAGCACGTGTTTGCCAGCGCGCAACAACTGGCCGGATTCCTGAAAGTGTAAATTGTTTGGCGTGCACAGGTGCACCACGTGCACGGAGGGATCCGCGGCCAGTTCTTCCAGCGAATTGTAGGCGCGGGGTAAACGCATCGATTCACTTGCCGCCTTCGAGCGCTCCGGGGTGCTCCCGAGGACGCCTTGCACGGAAATACCCAGGCGGCGCAACCCTTCCAGATGAGCGCGTCCGACAAATCCCAGGCCGACGATTGCCGCATTCAATTGCATTTGATCTCCCTCGTGCCGCTGCTTTCAGGCCTGCGTATTTTAGCCTGGGGGATCTGCAGCGACACAGTGTGCAAGATTCCAAGGTTGAGATCCTTCGGCAATCCTCATCGGATTGCCTCAGGATAACAA
>JBAVHY010000475.1:0-2159 GCA_049686315.1 Candidatus Acidiferrum sp.
GCGCAGCAGTGCTGCGCCCCTACGAGATGAACCCAGGACCCCACTCGCAAAACCGGCGCGTGGGGCACCCGAAGAGAGGAGAAAGCAGGTCCTCACTGCGCGGACTTGTTCCCTTCGACTGTGCTCAGGGCAGGCGGAATCGGTTTAGGGGGGCGGGGCTTGGTCGAAGATCATGACGGCGGGGTTGGCGTCGGCCATGGAGGCGGCGACGAAGCGGGAGTTGGAGATCAAGTAGACAACGGCATTGCCGCCTGGCCCGGACTTAACGGTCATGGTGCCTCTGCCATTCGCGGGGGATGAAGTGACGGAGTAGGTGGCCTTGAAAGCCATGCCGGACATCGGCCCCGCCGGGACGCAGATATCTTCGCTGCCAGTGATATTGCCCGTGGGGCTGGCGCCATCTGCGGAGAATTCACCGGAAAAAGAGGTGACACCAAAGGTTATCGGGGTGGAGGCCAAGCCAGCGTACGCGCCGCTCAGCTGAGCGTTGGTGAACGAAGAGGCGGATTGGGATTCGGCGAAACCGAACAAAACCGAACTGTCCGAGCCCAAGATGAAAGCGGAGTTCGAGCCCGTCAGATAGAGGACGCCGGGAGCGCCACCAGCAAGAATGGAAGTGCGGCCGTCGCTTGCGACATTGTAGGTGCCGACTTGTGCGGAGCTGGAAGTGGATGAGCCGCCACAGTTCTGGTCGTAGGTCATAGTGAGAGCGCCATTGCCATCGGCAGTGAGCAAACCGAGGAAGACGTTGGGAGCAGCGCCAGAGCCCTTGGTGCAAACGGAGAGTCCCGTCAGGTAGATCACGGAGTCGCCAGCGAAGGAGGCATTAGTGAAACCATTGGCGGGAATTTGTTGGCGCAGGACGGAACCGTTCAGGAGTGGAGTGGAGCCCGCGACGGCATCGGAGCCCATGGCAAATAACTTACCGGCGTTGACGATGTAAAACACAAAATGCAAGTTTTGTTGCACCGTGCCGTTGGTCAGGGCCAGGCCCATCCTGCCCCGGCCGGTGGTTGTGTCCGAGACGGAATAATTCGCGGCCGTGACAGTTACGGGATTACTTCCGCCGGAAGAGTTGGCGTCGGCGGCGCCGTTGGAGAAAGTGCCAACGCCGTCCGCGGTGAGACGGCCGACGATGGCGGAGCGAGCATTATTGGAGTCCAGACCGGCAAGACCAAAGGCGTAATTGCCGTTGATGCTGGCGGCGTTGTAGGCGGTGGTATCCACCTTTTCGATGGTGCCGGAGCCGATGGTTCCGGTGCCTCCGGTGGCGTCAACCTCGATGAAATGTGCATTGCCATTGGCCATCATGGCGAAGGCAAGTTTAGCGCCGCCGGGGATGTTCATGCTCATCACGCCTCTGTGGTCGGGGCCGATGGAATAGGTTCCGGTGAATGTTTGCGCGGGGAGAACAGCGCCCGCGCCAATACCGTTGGTGTCCACTTCGCCGTTGGTCAAATTTCCGGCGCCGTCGGCGGTGAACCTACCGACAGCGCCAAACACGACTGAATAGCCAGGACCGCCGGTGATTCCGTTGAAAGTGAATGCGTAGTTGCCGCTTAGTTCGGCGACGTTGCTGACCGGAGGGGGAGGTGGGCCGCCACTGGTTGGAGCAGAAGAGCTGCCTTGGGAGCAGCCGATCAAAACCAGAGCGAACCCGAGACACATGATTACGAATGGACTCAACTTGCTCATTTCACCTCTTTTGCTGGGTGGGATTGAGTAGTTTTGGTTAGGCATTGGCGGACGTGACTGGGTTCATTTGATCTCGTGCCACTTCCTGATGGTCAATTGAAACCCCTTAGGGTGTTCCACTTATGACTTAGGATTGACCCGGAGAAAATCAGGTAGAAGCAGCAATATTCCGTAGGGAAGAACCCGTAGGCGGAGGAGTGCGGGCGGTATTTCCTATTGCGGATTTGCGGTGTCCACCCAATTGTTTTTGATTAGGAGTAAAAGATAAAGAGAACGCGGAGAAGACAACCCCAAGAAAAGAATGAGAACAACAGACCCAGGAGGAACCCAAGACCCCACTCGCAAATTCGGCGGGTGGGGCACCCGAAGAGAGGAGAAGAGAAGAGCAGATCCCTCGCTGCTCTCCCTTCGGCTTCGCTCAGGGCAGGCGGGATGACAAGTTGCTTTTGTAGTAGGACAAATAG
>JBAVHY010000476.1:0-14142 GCA_049686315.1 Candidatus Acidiferrum sp.
CCTGGAATTCGCGTGATTTCTCGCACTTCGGCCATGCAATATAAGAACACTCATAAGACTCTGCCGCAGATCGCTCGCGAACTAAACGTCGATGCTGTAGTCGAAGGCACCGTGCTTCGTGTTGGCATCTTATGCCCATGGGAAGAGTGGATGACGCCATCACCCAAATTCGCAAAGCCCAAGAACTAGATCCGCTCTCGGCGGTTATTACCGCCGATTTGGGCAAAGAGCTTTATTTTGCTCGAAGATATGATGAAGCCCTTGTCGAACTGCAGCGTGCACTTGAACTCGATCCCAACTTTGTCAGCGCGCACAATTGGATTTCAGATACTTTGCTCGAAAAAAAGATGTACCCCGAAGCCATCACCGAACTGGAGAAAACTAAACCGTTCAAGGAAGAGCGGATCTACATACGGCAGACAGCCTACCTGTACGCCCGGATGGGGCGACGGGTCCAGGCGCGAGCCGCGCTTGCAAAATCGCTGCAACTCTCGCAGGGTAAACAAGTGAGTTCCGGTGCCGTGGCTCTCACCTACGCGGCCCTTGGCGACAAGGAGAAGGTGTTCTTCTGGCTGGACAAGGCTTGTGCTGAGCACTCTTCTTTCATGACTTCGCTCAAGTATTGGTCCGTGTTCGACGCTTTGCGCGGCGACCCACGCTTCTCGGACCTGCTTCGCCGCGTCGGCCTTCCCCAGTGACTGGACCCACGCGAGGTTTCTACGCACAGTCTGAAACCCGGTGTGAAGAGGCCGGGCACTCGAGGGAAGCGCAACTGCATGATTCGGCCAATCCGCATTTCGCTAGGTTGTTTCTGGCGCGACCGGCACGAGTTCAAACAGAACTTGCTGCGCTCCTAGAACCGGGTGAGTCGCGGTCAACCGGACGGTTCCCCCTTGTTCCTTTGCGCGAATCCAAACGGCACCGGTGCCGCCAACCAGCGCAAACGGATTGTCACCGATGATCTCCGCGGGGCCTTCCAGTTCCAGCTTGATGGCGTCGTTCGCGAACGGCCGAATCGCGCCAAATTCGTCCGTCACCTGAAGAACCACGCGCGTGGTGTCGGCTCCGTCTGCATTTAATTTCGTCTCGTCCGGCAGCAACGAGAATTTCTGGTCGATCCCCTTGCCGGAAAGGGTCTTGACGATCACCTGCTTGCCTTCCAGGTATCCTTCGATCCGCAAGTCTCCCCACAGATGACCGGCGGACTGCAAATTCGCGGTGAATGGCGCATAGCGGAGGTGTGGGAACTGTGCTTTGTCCGGATCGACCTCCGCCACCAACTTATCACCCATATAGAATTTCAAATGGTCGCAGTTTGAACAGACCAAGCCCTTTGTGAATCCGACCGATTCATCGCCACGCGCCCAATGGAACGCGGGTTCCAGAACAATTTCCTCCAAAGGATCACACTGTGATTTATAGAAGCCTGCCGCGGGTTTCGGCTCGCGAAAAACGTCGGTCACGCCGTGGTAACAAATGCGGTCGCCACTGCCGAAATCGTAATGCGTGTTGTAGTCGAAGGCGCACCAGCCGATGCCGCCCGCATACTGCGGATTGGAAGCCAGCTGATCGTGAACGCGCGCGTGCCGGATGGTGTGCTCCATCAGCCGCTCTTTGTTATCAATCGTCTTTGCCGGATAAGTGTGGCCCGCAAACTCCGTGTTCAGATAGCGGGGATGATTGGGCGGTTTCAAGGGAAAGCCGAAGTCGTTCATTGTGAAAACATCTTCCAGGAATTCAGACTCCTGGAAATAGCGGATGCCCCCGGTTTGCCGCGTAGGATCGAGTTTGTGGGCCAGCGCATTCGTGCGCGTGTAAAAATCATGGTCGTCCTTCGACTCGTTGATGCGCACGCCCCAGAGAATGATGCTGGGATGATTCCAGTCGCGCTGGATCATGCGCCGTACGTTGTCGATGGAAATCAGCTTCCAATCCTCATCACCGATGTGCTGCCAACCGGGAATTTCCTCAAGCACCAACAATCCCATTTCATCGCAAGCATCCAGAAAATGCCTGGATTGCGGGTAGTGTGAAGTGCGAACGATGTTGCACTTCAACTTCTTCCGAAGTATCTCCGCGTCACGCCTCTGCGGTCGCGCCGGCATGGCCTGACCCACAAACGGAAATGTCTGATGGCGGTCGAGCCCTCGGAGTTTGATGACCTTCCCATTTAGTTCGAAACCATGGTCGGTAAACTGCGCTTCGCGAAAACCACTTTTCCTTGAATCTTGGTCAAGTACTTTCGCTCCATGCACAAGTCGAACGTTCACGGAATAGAGATTGGGGTCGGCCAAGTCCCACAACTTGACGCCGCTCACGCTTTCGAGCATGACCCTGTGCGCGACAGGCTCCGCCGTGGCCTTCGATACGGGAACCGTTTTCGTGGCCTTGGCGAGCACCTGGTTTGTATCGCGCAGTTCAACTTCAAGAGTCATTGGCTCATGCGACTCTTCCAGGTGCGTTACATAACAATCCACTTCCACTTGAGGGTGCGCGCTCAAAACATCCTTGGGCTTGGCAAAAATGTTTTCGAGAAATGTTGCTGGAACCACGCGCAAGGACACCTCGCGATAAATCCCCCCAAAGGTCAAGTAGTCAATCTGATGGCCGAAGGGTGGGATATCCGGGCGCTCGCGGGAATCCACATCCACCGCGAGCACATTTTCCCCCGCGAAATTGATGTGCGGGGTCAAGTCGAACGAAAAAGGTGTGTAGCCGCCCTTGTACTCGCCGAGCCGCGCGCCATTGATCCACACGGTAGCCGCGGTCATGACACCTTCAAAGTCCACAAATACGTGCCGCCCGCGCGATTCCGGCGGCAGCTTGAAACGCCGGCGGTAGATGGAAACGAACTCATATGCCTGGTCATCGAAACTATGCCAGGGTAGCTTGATATTGGTGTGGGGAACGACAACCCGCTCAAAGGCCGCGTCGTCAAAGTTTGGTTCGTGTGCCTTCTCGACAAAAGATCGGTTGTACCGCCAGTTACGATTGATCGGGAGGATCAACCGGCCGCGAGCCGCCGCATCGACGGATTGTTGCGAATCGCCTGCTAACGCACCGCGCGCCACAGTGGCGCCGGCAATCACCGTGCCTGTCGTTTTTAGAAAATTGCGTCGGTTCATGTCACTTCCTTAGCCTTTGGCTGTGGCGAGTAGTCACTTTCATTCAACAAATCCCGCGGATGGGCTCACACATCGCACAGATCCACGGCTTGCCTCAGGGATGTTAGCGAGTCGCGCGTGGGCACGAACTCGTGAGCCACATATCCTTGGAAGTTTGCCGAGACAATCCCGCGCATAACGCCATCCCACTGCACCTCCTGGGAATTATCAAGTTCGTGCCTTCCGGGGACGCCGCCGGTGTGGAAATGCCCTAGCCACTGAATGTTTTGCTGAATAGTGCGCAGCAAGTCCCCCTCCATGATCTGCATGTGATAGATGTCATAAAGCAGTTTCACCCGCGGCGAGTTCACTGCCTCCGCCACGCGCACCCCCCACGCGGTGTGATCGCACATGTAATCTTTGTGATCGAGCTTGCTGTTGAGCAGCTCCATGCAGATCGTGACCCCATGATCCTCCGCAATCTTCTTGACGCGGTTCAGTCCAGCAATCGTATTCTTGGTGCCCTCATCATCGGACATTCCGCCGCGATTCCCGGAAAAAGTGATTACGTTGGGCACGGCGGCCTTGGCCGCCAAAGGGATGAACTTGCGAAACGCTTCTTCAATTTTTGCGTGATTTTCCACGCGATTCATCGCGCTGCTGATCTCACCGCCTCCCGCGTAACCCATGCTGCACACCAGACCATAGCGCCGGGGCACCTCGAATTCTTCCGGATTGAGCAGGTCCACGCCTTTCAATCCAATCCGCGCCGCACTCGCGCAAAGCTCATCCAGCGGAATTTGCTGGTAGCACCATCGGGATACCGATTGTTTCACCCGGCCTTTGCGGTGGAGGGGAACATCCTGCCCGGACCACAACGTGGATGGGACGGAAGCCATAGTCATGCTAGAAAAAGCGCTCTTCAGTATGTTGCGCCGCGATACGCTTGTCATATAAATTTCCTAAAGTCTACCGGAGAACAGAGCTGGTGGCGAGTTCACGCAAGGAGAATCCTATATGCGAAATCGGGTGCCGCGCCGAGAATTTCTTGCTGGTTTGGGAACCGTAGCGCTTGTCCCCGCAGTTTCATCTTTTTGGAGTGAGGATATGAATTCGCCATTCCGAGTCGCAGTCATCAACGACGAAATAAGCCAGGATTTTGGCCGCGCATGCGAGGTGGCTTCGCGGGATTTTGGCATGGAATGGATCGAACTGCGCGGCATGTGGAACAAGAACTTGCTCAAGCTGGACGCCAAGGAGATCGCGGAAGCGCGACGCATATTGGAAAAGTACAAGCTGCGCGTGACCGACATCGCCAGCCCATTATTTAAGGTGGATTGGCCTGGCGCGCCCCCGTCCAAGTACAGCCCCAAGCGCGATCAATTCAATGCTGACTTTACTTTTGCGCAGCAGGATGAGGTGCTGGAGAGAAGCATCGAGCTGGCAAAGACGTTCCTCACCGACCGCGTGCGCTGTTTTGATTTCTGGCGGCTCGAAGATCAGGCGCCGTTTCGCGCGGCCATGAATGACAAACTGCGCAATGCCGCTGAAAAAGCGGCCCGGAAGGATGTGATTTTGGTCTTGGAAAACGAAGGCGCCTGTAATACGGCAACCGCGGCCGAAGCCGCCAAAGTACTTGGTGCGGTTCCATCTCCTAACCTGATGCTTAACTGGGACCCTGGAAACGCAGTCACGCAGGATGAGAAGCCTTACCCGGATGGATACGCTCTTTTGCCAAAGGATCGAATTGGCCACTGTCATTGCAAGGACGCGGTAAAGAAGTCGGATGGCCAGAGCTATGACTGGGCAGCGATGGGCCGCGGTATCATCGATTGGGTAGGGCAGTTTAAGGCCCTGAAGCGCGACGGCTATCACTTCGCCGTTAGTCTCGAGACCCACTGGCACGGCGCGGGTACACCGGAGGAATCTACGCGGCAAAGCTGGGCAGGCATGAAAAAAGAGCTGCAGGAGGCCGGAGCGATATAGGCGAGGAGGCCGAATATGGTGGAGACAGGAGAGATTCCTTAAGCAGAGCGCCTTAGTGACCGCAGCAATGAGCATAGATCAAAAACTATGCTTGATCGCTTGCAGCGCAGGATAGAGCTTTCGATATTCAGTGTATTGAAGATTCATCAGCGCGACAGTTTTCGGATTGGGTTGAACCCTCTTTGCTACTCGTACTGTTGATTCGCAAGCACCTTCGACGGACTGCCAACTTCCAATTCCTACTCCCGCGAGCAATCCGGCACCATAGGCGCCACCTTCATCGGCCTCAATCAGTTCCACTGGCATGCCGTAAATGTCCGCCTGAATCTGCTGCCACAGCGGAGAGCGGGCGCCGCCTCCACCCAACCGAATGGACTCAATCGGCACACCAATTTCCCGGAACAAGGTGATGGAGTCCCGAAGACTGAACGCAACGCCTTCCATGATGGCGCGGACGACATGCGCTCGCGTATGTTGCGCGGTAATTCCCACCAGGGCCCCCCGGGCATTGGGATCAAGATGCGGCGTGCGCTCCCCCATCAGATAGGGTGTCCACAGAAGTCCTTCCGCTCCCGGTGGCGTTTTTGCCGCTTCTTCTGCCAGACGCTCATACGGATCGCGTCCGTCATCTTTCCCCGCGCCGAATTGATCGCGGAACCACCGCAAGGAAAGACCCGCGCCCTGCGTCACTCCCATCACGTGCCAGCGACTCGGAATTGCGTGGCAAAAAGTGTGGATGCGGCCCTTAGGCTCGAGCACCGGCGTGCTAGTTGCGGCAAAGACAACCCCTGACGTGCCAATTGTGACGCTAACGGCTCCCGGTTTGACGATGCCCATTCCCACCGCGCCGGCAGCCTGGTCGCCCGCCCCGGCCACCACGGGAAGACCAGATCGCAATCCCAAGAGGCGCGCACCTTTTTCGTTCACTTGGCCGCTGACTTCCGGTGATTCGAATACCTTCGGCAGACAGGCCTCGTCTATCCGCGAGAGCTCCAGCATCGGTTGCGACCAGCGGCGGTGCACTACATCGAACATCAGTGTGCCGGACGCGTCCGCAACATCAATTGCCCGGGACCCGGTGAGGCGAAATCGGATGTAGTCTTTCGGGAGCATCAGCGAACGGACGCGTGCCCAGATTTTCGGCTCGTGCCTCCGCACCCACCAGATTTTGGGCAGCGTGAATCCCGTGAGCGCGGGGTTCGCTGTCAATTCAATCAATCGCCGCGCGCCGACCTGGGTCGTTATCTCCCGGCATTCTTCCTCCGTGCGCTGGTCACACCAGATGATCGCCGGCCGCAGAACCTCGTCGTGCTCATCCATCAGTACAAGGCCGTGCATCTGGCCCGTCAGGCCGATAGCGGCAACTTCACGAGCCGGTGTGGGGCTCTTCGTTAAACATTCTTTGATGGCCTGGCAAGTAGCGCGCCACCAATCTTCCGGGGATTGTTCCGCCCACCCAATCTGCGGCGAACTCATGGGAGCATGTTCGGCCGTGGCAGCGCTGAGGACTCTGCCCTGCGAATCGAGCAAAACAGCGCGCGTCCCGCTCGTGCCGACATCGATTCCTAAGATGCTCATTTCCTTGAGCAACCTTTCCCGGGATCAGCGCTGGAGGTTAACGTGCCGAGAATCTGAAAATAGTGGTGGAGTGGAATTCGTTGCCCGGTTTCAGAACTGTGGGTGGAAAACCCGGGTGATTCGGAGAATCCGGAAAGTGCTGTGTTTCCAGGCAGAGTGCGGCGTTCCTCGGATAAATCGCCCCACCTTTGCCCTTGATCGTACCGTCTAGAAAATTGCCGGTATAGAATTGCACACCGGGCTCCGTCGTTAGCACCTTCAGTACCCGCCCGCTCGCGGGATCGTAGACCTCGGCGGCTTCCTTCATCTCCTGGCCGCCGCCACCATCAATCACGAAATTATGATCATACCCGTGGCCGAGGCGAATCT
The DNA here is from genome assembly GCA_049686315.1 of Candidatus Acidiferrum sp. Classification (GTDB taxonomy): domain Bacteria; phylum Acidobacteriota; class Terriglobia; order Acidiferrales; family UBA7541; genus Acidiferrum. The sequence goes on from JBAVHY010000476.1 coordinate 7,038, forward strand.
GTTCATCATCCGCGTTGATGCGCTCGCCAACCGCATGCGGCTTCAGGAAATCAAACGGCGTGCCCGCAACGGGTTTTAGTTCCCCAGTCGGAATCAACCCCGAGTCAACCGGAGTAAAGCGCGAAGCATTCAGTTTTAGTTCTTCGGCAAGAATTGTGCCGTGTCCCTGGCCGGAAAGATTGAAATACGAATGATTGGTGAGATTCACGACCGTGGGCTTATCCGTAGTGGCGGAATATTCGATTTTCAAATCACCGCCGCTCAGGGTGTACCGCACCGTGGCCGCCAAATTCCCCGGATAGCCTTCCTCTCCGTTTTTGCTCAGGTACTTTAGCTCCACGCCGTCGGAGATTTCCTTGCCCGTCCACATGCGGTTATGGAACCCTCCTGGTCCGCCATGCAGAGTGTTGTCCCCGTTGTTTTTCGTGAGTGTGTATTCCTTTCCGTCCAGCGAAAACTTGGCATGCGCGATTCGGTTCGCGTATCGCCCAACAATGGGGCCGAAGAATGCAGCGCCTTTCGAATGATTGTTCTCATAGTATCCCGAGGGTTCGTCAAAACCGAGAACCACGTCCTCAACCTTGCCCGCGCGATCCGGCGCCTTAATGGAAACAACGAACCCGCCATAAGTCATGATCTGTACTTCGATCTTTTCATCTTTGAGCGTGTAAATGTCGACCGGCTCGCCGTCTGGCAATTTGCCGCCACTCTTTTTGCTCACCTGAGTTTTCGACATCACCACACCCGCGATTCCCGCGCACAAGATCAGCACTGCCACGGCCTTTTTGAAGTGTCTCATGGTCCCTCTCTCGCTCACATTCTATTGCCCTTGTCGATACCGTACAACACTTGCGCGCTTAAATCATTCCGCGAACCCGCGGACATCATGGGCCAAGATCACACCTTACGCTCGGTCTGCGGCACGCGCGTAAAGTTTCTCCTAAGACGGTCAGTGTTTCTGCTGCGCGGCGCCTGACTGGCTACTGGGCCGGATTTTTTCCACCGGAACGACCCCCTGCCCTTCCAGGATGCTGTAAAACTTGTCTACTTCCAGATTCTTCAGCGTCTCCACTTGGCCGGATGGCCAGCGAATTTCCAGGCTGTCGATTTTCGACGCCTTCCCCAATCCAAAGTGAACGCGAAGATCGTTCTGCGAAAGATAACTTGCCCCGCTGTGAATTTCCTCCGTTTGCGTCATTCCGCCGGCCACCAGCTTCAGCCTGGCTCCGATCGCCAGCCGGTTGCTTTTCGTACCCGCCAGCTCAAAACTTACCCAATGATTGCCGGGGATGCCATGGTTTCTTAGAATCGTCGGAGCTCCATCCATGTTGTTGATCACCACGTCCATCTGCCCGTCGTTGAATAAATCTCCGACCGCAAGACCGCGTGAAGCTTGCGGCTCCATGAGAGCCGCGCCCGCTAGCGTGCTCGCGTCGCAGAATGTCCCGTCGTTCTGATTCATCTGAAGAATTTTCTTTTCGTGATAACGCGCCCCCGACGGCAAGGCATCCACCTGGGGATAGACGTGGCCTGTCACTGCGATCAGGTCCAACCAGCCATCATTGTCAAAATCTACAAAGGCAGTTCCCCATTTTACGTTGGGCAGCGAAGGAACCGCTACTCCGGACTTGTAGGAAACATCGGTGAAATTCCAATCTCCGTCGTTCCGGAACAACACGCTATATTCGTCGGAGAAATTGGTGATGTAGAGAGAGGGGCGGGCTGTGTGGTTGTAGTCCCCAATGGCGATCCCCATGGAAGCCTGCTCCGATCCATCCTCATCCACAGCCGTCCCTGATTCCAAACCAATCTCAGTAAATTTCCCGTTCCCTTCATTCTTATAGAGAAACTTTGGCGTGGAATCGTTGGTCACATAAGCGTCGGGCCGCCCCACATCGTTAAAATCGGCCCAAATCACCTGCATGCCGTAATAGCCGTTCGGGTCCGAAACTCCTGCGATTTTCGAAACGTCTGTGAACGTGCCATCCCCATTGTTATGGAACAGAGAATCGCCCGCGCCTTTCAATCCCCTGGGGCCGCACTGCACGTCAATGCCGCGATATTTACAGTTCGGCGCTTTGCCGAATCCGGGCAAATCACTAAGGTGAAAATCAACGTAATTCACCACCATCAAATCCAGGTACCCGTCGCCATCGTAATCGCCAAAGGCCGCGCCCGCCGACCAGCGTCCATCCGTCACCCCCGCCTTTTTCGCCACATCAGTAAAGGTTCCGTCGCCGTTGTTGTGGTAAAGGACATTTCCGCCGAGGCAAGTCACGTACATGTCAGGCCATCCATCGTTGTCGTAATCGCCCACGGCTCCGCCCATTGCTAGGCACGGCGTTCCCACGCCGGCCTTGGCCGTCGCGTCCGAGAATGTGCCGTCATGATTGTTGTGGTAGAGCGCACCAGGGCTCTTTTCCCCCTTCAACGCCCCTGCCACACTCGGGGCATTCGTAAAATAGATATCCAGCCAGCCATCGCGGTCGTAGTCCAGCAGGATGACTCCGCCGGTCATGGATTCGAAGATGTATTTTTTGGCCGGGTCGGAGGAGTGCTGAAACGTGATGCCCGTCTTTGCAATGACGTCTTCCAGTTGCGGGATGGCCCGTCCAGCGCAGACGGTGGCTTTTGCCCCCTGCTGCGGCGGAGGTGGAGCGTTGTGCCCTTCTTGCGCGAGGGTGAGGTTCGTACCGCAAACCAACAGCAGGATCGTGTCCCTTATCTTGAGACTAGTTTCCCTCTTCAATGGTCCGTCCTTGTGACTTTTTCATGGACTCTGCGGCGCGATCATCGTGCCTGCCGACCATATGTTCACGGTCTCTCCGCTTCGAGAGTTTCGCGGCGCTTGGAACGATTGCTTTCTATTAGCTTTTGATATTCGGCGAGCGCCTGTTGAGCATCGGCAAGCCGGCCGACGCGGCGATAGGCTTGGCTCAACTGAAAATAGGTCATCTCCCTATCGGGTGCAAGCTTTTTAGCAGCCTCGAGGTTTTCGATAGAACCGGCAACATCCCCTTGCAACAGTAAAGCCCTCCCCAACTCGAGCCGAGCCAACTCGTAGTCTGGCTTGGCTTGGACAACTTTTCTCAAAAAGATAGCAGCCGAGTCCGTTTGCCCCTCGGTAAGCAGCGTGTAGCCAAGATGATAGTTGGTGGCGAGATCGTCGGGACGAGTTTCAAGTTCGGCGCGGAATTCGCCCTCCGCCGGTTCGAATTGGCTCTGACGCAGATAAACGAGACCCAGGGAGTAATGGACTTCCGGCAGATGCGGGTCAATTTGCAGCGCGCTCCGATATTCAGTTATCGCATTTGCATAATCTTCTTGTTGGGCGTATGCCTGACCTAAATAAAAGTGAACCGAAGCGGTATTTCCGTTCTGCTCCAGCAAAAGGCGAAAGATTTGCTCAGCTTGCGCGGATTGTCGCATGCGAACCAATGCGGTGCCCCAGGCCAGGAGCAATCCCGGGTCAGAGGGCGGCGCCTTAAAGAAGGGCTGGAATACTTCCACAGTCTTCGCATGATTATCAGTCATAAAGTAGCTGAGACCGAGCAACTGTCGAATAAGATTGTCACCAGGTGTAGCGGTGAGTTGGCGTTCCAGAGGTGCAATTGCGTCTGCATACAATTCCGCGCGATAGCAGGCCAGCCCCAGATTGCGGTCAAGCCCGGTCAGTCTAGGGTTCCAGACGGCGGCCTGCTTGAAGAATTCCGCGGCCACCGCAAAATTGGAATCCTTGGCGCGCATGACACCAAGGTCGTTATAAGAACTGGACAGAATGTCCCCTGCAAATTTGCGGTATTCCTTGGCGGCTTTGCTTTCCACCGATGGCTGTGAAGCCGATAGCTTTTGTGCGGCGGGACTATCCTTGACCCCGCCCTGCACCATTTCTTCTGTAGCTTTCTTTTCGTCGCGCGTGCTGGATTCCACCATCCCGGCAATGCGATCTGACGTGTGATGGCTTTCGCCATTTGATGATGCAGCGGGTTCGTCAAAAATGTGCTGGACATCATATCGAAATTTCGCTTCGCGGTAGTGCTGGGATTCTATGAGGGCTTTTTGCGCTTCTTCGATCCGGCCCAGGCGGCGCAGAGCCTGGCCCAGGAGGAAGTACGCGCGGCTGACCTCGCGGGGAACTTCATCAGGGTCGCGAACCAATTTTATATATTTCTCGAGAGCGTGCACGGCTTGCGGGAGGCGCTTCGTCTCACTATACGTTTCTCCGAGATACAAATAAGCAAACCACTCCTCCGGCCGAAGGCGTGTGGCATGGACCAGCGCCGCCTCTGCCGCTGGAAAATCGCGTAGTGCCACCGCGGAGATGCCCAGGAGCAGGAGCGCATTGTAATCGTCAGGATGAAACTTCAGTTCCTTCTCAAACTCCTGGCGCGCTTGCGGATAGGCTTCTTCTCCACGGAACTCCAAGATGGCATAGCCGAGAAGTCCGTGAGCATGCGGGTATTTCGGATCGATCTGAATGGCCTTGCGAAATTCGGCGACAGCAGGCTCTGGGAAATGCCCAATGGAATACGCGCGGCCGATGAGCACATGGAGCGCGGCAGATTCCCCCATGGTTTCCAGAAGATGCTTGTACCACTTTTGCGCCTCTGGGAAATGTTTGGCGTTCAGATAGGCAATGCCCAGAAAGTAGGAGGTTTCCAAATCGTTATCCAGCGCGACGGAGGCCTGGAGTTCGTGAATCGCGGCGGGAAAATCACCTCGGAAAAGATCGATACGTCCCAGCGCGTTTTGCGCGCGCGCATTGGCGGGATGATCGCTTACGACGGACTGGGCAAGCTCTCGCGCTTGTTGCACATTGCCAGCGCGGAACCGCGCCACGGAGGCGTCAAGAGTAGTGTCTTCATCGCCTGGAATGAATTTGAGAGCTTCCTCCAATTCGCGAGCGGCTTCCTCAAATCGCGATTCAGAGACGGAAAGCTTGGCGACCTGGCGAAGGGCGAGGGCGATGGTCTTATTGTACAAGCGTTCCGCTTCTGCTTGATTGCCTGCGGCCAAGGCGGACTTGGCGGAATCGAAATTGCGCTTTAAAAGGGTGACAGAATCATCCGCGGCACAAAGCGAGGAGCTTGCAAAAACGAAAAAAACAAGCAAGAGTATGATCTTCGATGCCAGGGGAAAGTGGAGATAAGGGTATTTCGCGTGACGGATCGGCCATCCGAAATGGGGACTAGTGAGCACCGTTTGTTGCTCCCCCCGCCGGCGGCGGGAGAGGTGTTGTGCCGGTGATACCAGACCCCTCAACGATTGTGTAGATGGCGTCCGCGGCGAGGTTTTCCAGAGCCTCTATCTTGCCGCTGGGCCATCGAATTTCGACGCTTTCTATTTTTTTCGCAGGCCCCAAACCGAAGTGCTGGCGCAAATCGTTTTGTGAGATATAGCTCGCTCCGCTGCGGACTTCGCTGAGTTGTTTGACTCCTGCGGCACGGATGGTAATGCGCGCGCCGATTGCCGCGCGATTGCTTTTTGTGCCAATTAGCCTGAACGAAACGCGATGGAACCCATCCGCATTCATGTTCTTCAGAAGCGAGGGGCTCTCTCCCATATTCAGGAGGAGAACATCGATATTGCCGGTATTGAACACATCACCGAAGGCGACCCCGCGGCGGGAATGGAGTGGAAGCGCAGCGAGGCCGGCTTGCTCGGACACCTCCTCGAAGGTGGCATCACGATTGTTGCGATGCAGCAGCAATGGCTCCTTAAAGCGCGGACCGGTGTCCAGTTTGTCGACTTGCGGATAGACATGTCCGCTCGCGACAAGGATGTCCAGCCAGGTATCGTTATCCATATCGAAAAAGCCAGTGCCCCATTTCACATACGGATAGCTGGGTTGACCAACGCCTGAAGTCCAACTGACGTCGTCGAATCCTTGCGCACCCAAGTTGCGCCAAAGAATGTCGGGCTGCTCTTCGAAGTGCGTCGCGAAAAGGCTGTACCGCCCGCTGTGATCGTAATCGCCCCAGTCGACTCCCATGTTGCCCACTTCCATGCCCTCTCCACTGAGTGCCACACCCCCGAGCATGCCAGTGTCGGTGAAAGTGCCGTCGTGATTGTTGTGATACAGGTAGTTCGGGACGGAGTCGTTCGCGACCAGCAAATCGGGCCAGCCATCGTCGTCGTAGTCTACCCAAGTCGCTCCCAATCCGTAATAGCCGATCTCATCGTGAACGCCAGCCTTCACCGATACTTCTTCGAACGTACCGTCACCGCGGTTGTGATACAGAAAATCGGTCTCCCCCAACAAGCCCCACGGCCCGCACTGCACCAGAATTCCCTTAAAGCGGCAGAATTTGTTGCTGCCAAACTCCGGCAGCTTGTTCATGTCCAGGTGGGAATAACGCGAAACGAAAAGATCGACGTAGCCGTCGCGGTCGTAGTCTCCCCAGGCCGCTCCGGTCATGAAGCCGCTGCCACCTACTCCGGCTTTCTCTGTCACGTCCTCGAACTTACAGTTGCCCAAGCCATGATACAGAGCGCTGCCGCCATATCCGGTGACAAACAGGTCCAGTTTGCCATCGTTATCGTAGTCGGCCACCGCAACGCCCATGCCCCAGCCGCGATGGGTAAGTCCCGCTTCCTTGGTGATGTCTTTAAAAGTGCCGTCAGGCTCCTGATGATAGAGCGTAACGAGAGGATCGCCGCCGTTGGCCCGTACACGCTCGACGCTGGAGCCGTTGATAACCAGGAGGTCGAGGCGTCCATCGTCGTCGCAATCGAACATGCCCACACCGCCGCTGGTGGAGTCGATTACGTAAAGTGCTTCGGGAGTCGAGATGTGGGCAACGGTGAGCCCCACTTCTTTGGCGATGTCTTTGAAGATGGGAATCGGCGGTAAGCCAGAGTGAACCTTGTGGGCAGACGCAGCCATCTTGGGCATAGGAACTGTCCCAGGTTGCTGGGAGGGTACCTGCGATTGCGCATCAAGGGTGGGGGCTAAGGCCAGAACGAGACCGGCAATGCCGAAAAATAAGCTCCACAAGCGAGTCCGGGGCATATAGCGATTGTAACCCAAATAGAGTTTAAGCCCGGGGGGCCAAATACGTGGTTGAATTTGCGTAACTGCGAGTGCGGGTAAAAAGTCCCACTG
>JBAVHY010000477.1:0-4129 GCA_049686315.1 Candidatus Acidiferrum sp.
CTACAAGAGTTGAGAGAAACGCAACCCGAGAAAAGGAACCGACCTGAAGGTCGGCCACTACAAAAGAGGCCCAAGAGCCGGCAGGATGCCGGCGCTACAAAGGACTTGAATTGGAGGAGAGAATCTACAAAGGTCGTTCGGAGGGATGGGGGAGGAAGGAGTGAAATTGCAGAGGGGTGGAGCGGGTAGTGTAGGAATGTGGCTGCGAATTGGGTTGGCGGCAGGCTTGTTGTTTTGCATTTACGTGACGGGGAAACGGGCAATTGGCGAATGGTATTTTCGCAGGGGGACGCCCGAGTCGATAGAAGCGGCGATAAAGTGGGACGGAGATAATCCGCGGTATCGCGATGCGCTGGGAACGCTCACATCGTTTTATGTGATGGGAGCACAATTGGACGAAAGCGTGGCGTCATTCGAGGCGGCGACGAGCTTGAGCCCATATGATGCGCACTATTGGAGCGATTTGGGGGCAAGCTACGACCGCGCGGGGCGAAGCGACGAAGCGCTTAGCGCGTTCCAACGAGCGCTGAAACTTTTCCCCAAGTCGCCAGAGATTAATTGGAGATTTGCGAATTTTGCGTTTCGCACGCGCCGGACCTCGGAAGGGCTGAGGGCGCTGCCGTTGGTGCTCGCCGGTAACACTCCGCCGCACCGAGACGTGTTTCGTTTGGCCACACTAGGCAGTCCAGACAAGAGCGCGGTTCTGGAAATGCTTCCGCCGCAGGCTGCGGTATCTTTTGAGTTTGTAAACTTCGAAATGGAAGCGGGTGACGTTGCGTCCGCGGAAGCAGGGTGGCAGCGCCTGCTGCGATTGAAACTGCCGTTTGAGCCGCGGCAGGCTTTTCCTTATCTCGATGCACTGATCCAGCACCAGGAGACCGACCGGCTGATAACCGCATGGTCCGCCCTGGCGGAGCGCTTCCCCGTGCAAATTGGCGGGCTACAGGACGGCGCGAACCTGGTGAAGAACGGCGGGTTTGAACACGAATTACTTGACGGAGGATTGGACTGGCGGATCTTTCCCGTTGACGGAGCGGAAGTCAGCGTGGATTCGGGGGAAGCATTTGAGGGTACTCGCGCCCTGCGGATCGAATTCGATGGGAAGAGTAATCTTGATTATGGACAGGTACTGCAGTATGTGCCGGTGCAAGCAAACAGCAGTTACCGGTTTACGGGAGCGATGCGCGCGCGAGGAATTACGACAGACAGCGGGCCGCGATTCCAGGTGTTCGATGCGTACGACATGGGGAAGCTGTTCGTTTCGACGGAGAACATTGTAGGCACTAGCGACTGGTCCGTGCAGCAAGTGAAATTCAAAACCGGCGCGTCCACGCGGTTAGTGGCGGTGCGAGTTGTGCGGGTTCCCAGTCAAAAATTTGATAACCAGATTATGGGAACGGTCTGGATCGACCAGGTCAGGGTTTTACCGGATAGCTGAACATCCCGGTGTGCTGAATCCAAAGGATTTTCAACGTTTCACGGCCTTCCCTTTCGCGCAGGGTGCAGGGTTTTACCGGATTGCCTAGGGTGTTGTCCGAACCTAGAATTTGGGGGAATTATGGATGGTTCCGCGCAGGGACCACTGTCTACGAGTGCATGGCATGGCGGCCACATCGGAAAGCCCGCGGAATGCTCTGGGAACCGCCGAACGCCGCGCCCGGGTTCGGGCGCCTGTCACACCACCGATTTACGTCAGCATGGACAACATGAATGGCGGCTTGGTGTTCAACCTCAGCGAAGACGGGTTAGCACTGACAGCGGCGCTGGACCTGGCTGATGGCGAGCTGTTAGCACTGCGCATTTATTTGCCGGACTCCAAGGGCTGGGTAGAGGCAAGCGGAAAGATAGCGTGGAGGGGCGAGTCAGAGAAAGAAGGAGGGATACGATTTGAAGGGCTAGCGGAGGAAGCGCGAGAGCGAATCCGTGAGTGGCTGGCGGCGGAAAACGCAGAGGGAGAGACGCAGCGGAAGCCGGAGCTTCTTCCGACAGCGACGGCGGAACTGTATCGGCCGAACGAAGCGGCAACAGCCAGGCTAGTGTCGCCGGAGCGTCGGGACCACGGTGTGGTCGAGGAAGAGAGCTTGGCGGAGGATGTCGTTGAGAACAATGCTTCCCTTGCCGCGGAGCAAGCGGCGGGGGATGCCGCGGAATCCTTGGAGCAACCACTCTTAGCCGAGCTAGAGAGCGCGGCTGACGCGGAACCGCTCGAACGCCGCAGTCATGAGCGGTGCGCGATCGACGCGGTCAGTTACATCCGGCTGGGGCGGGAAAATGGCGGCACGCTGCTGAACATCAGCGAAGGAGGGTTTGCGGTGCGTGCGGCCAGGAGCGTGGGCAGAGACGACCTGGCAACGATACGAATCCAATTCACGGAATCATGGGATTGCCTGGAAGTAAGCGGGAAAATTGCGTGGAGCAATGAATCGGAAAAAAAGGCCGGGATTCGGTTTGTAAGCTTAACGGAAGATGCGCGAGCGAAAATAACCAGGTGGCTTGCACTTGACGAGGGTGCCGGAGAGCTTCAGGAACAAAGCGCGGAGAATGCGGAGAGCCAGGCCGCTGATGCCGCACATGTGGCAGCAAGCGAAATCGGCGGTGACAGAGTGGCGGCGGCGATCGCGGGCTCGCCGCGGTGGGGATTTGGGCAGGCAGGCGAGAGCAAAGCCAAAACACTATGGGCGATATTTCAACTGCGTTTGGGATCGGGGCCGGCGCGAATGTGGCACCTGGTTGCGGCCGTGATCCTGGCGGAAATAACGGCGCTGGCGATCGTATGGGTGGTGGCACCGCACGGGTTTCAACAAGCAGTGGTCGCGTTTCTTGCCCGGAATGGGGCGGCTGCAAGCGAGTCCGCGCCGGCGAAGAAGCCATCGGGGACGAATCTGGGTACAACCACGAATTCGACTACAACCACGAATAATGAGCCTACGCCTGCAAATCAGGCTGGACCCACGAATCAGGTTCCAATGGCAAATCTGGCTGCACCTACAAATCAGGCTACAAATGTTTCCCCTGTCCCAGCCGAGAATACGGGTTCGCCAGCGCAGGTGATTCAGGTAGCGCCCGCGAACGACCCTCCGGTTCGCCGCGAAGAGCGCGTGGCGCCTGTAGTTCCGCAAGCGCGCAGCGAAGAACGGCCAGCTACGACGCCAACGCGTGAGGGAACGTCTGGCGCGACGGAGAGCGCACAGCAAAAAAACACGACCGAGAAACTGCCTGGGGAAAAGTTCTTCACCATGCCGAATCCCACAGTGGAAGCTCCACGAAGCAAGGCCGCGGAGAGTCTGCCATCTCAATTGACGGTTAATTCGGTAGCAAACGCGGCGGCGAGTGCGGGAGGGTTGGCCATAGGGAAAGGAAAAGAGGGCCCGGCACCACCGCCGGAACCACCTGTTGCGCCCGCGACGGCGGTGTGGAGCGTGACGGTTACGACGGATCCGTATCCTATGATCAAGCTTTCGCGGAAGATGGACCCGAAGAAATCGAAAGGCGAAGGAAATCTGGAGCTGGGCCGGATCACGAAGCGCGCTGACCCGGTTTATCCGGAAGAGGCAAAGCAGCAAGGGATCGAAGGAACCGTGAAGTTGCACATAATTGCGGGCCGCGATGGAGCGGTGCAAAAGGTGGAAGCAATCAGCGGGCCGCCGTTGCTGGCGAAGGCGGCGATCAGCGCGGTTCGAGAATGGCGTTACACGAAAACGTTTCTGGATGGACAAGCGATAGAGACGGAGCAAGATGTGTTGGTGAGTTTTCGGAAGGGTGTTGCGGGAAATTCAAAGAAGTAATGGCTTGTTTGCGCCGTGGTGTTGGCTCGGAATGACGCGGGGGGAATTAGGCGCGGTTGAGTTGGCGGAGCGCCCCCTTCGAGGCTCAGGGTTAGCCGACGGGTGGAGCACGCGCTTGAGTTCCGGAGGCTGAAGAGGGATTCCTCACAACGCAGACTTCGTTCGGAATGACGTGTGGTGGGATGATGGTCGAAGATACGAGAAGAGCAGAAAAAAGCAAAGCGGAGAAGAGAAGAGGAATTGTGGCTTCGGATCGTAAGAGCCCACCCTTCGCCAAAGGCGCGAAGGATGGGGCACCCTCAAGTTCAAGGGTGAACGGCTCATGGGGCGCAGCAGTGCTGCGC
>JBAVHY010000478.1:0-1815 GCA_049686315.1 Candidatus Acidiferrum sp.
CTTGTTCGGACAGTTGCGGGCGCTACGTCCCTGGGGTCCTCGGGATCGCATCCCAGACGAGACGGTAGCTTTCTGGCGCGAACAAAGCGAGCGCAACCCGAATCAACCAGTAAGGACGGAAGTAGAACTCTGGTATCGAAATACCGAAGCCCGTCGCCGGGAAGCCGCACAAACGCTGCAAACACTCGTGACAGAGGCTGGCGGAAGGGTCGTCCACGAGGCCGTCATTCCCGATATCGCCTACCACGGGATGTTGATCGACATACCTGCTGGAGATGTTCAAAACCTGATAGCTCAGAGGACAGTCCGCCTTGCTTCGGCAGACGACGTAATGTTCTTGCTACCTCAGAGCTTGATGCAGGGGCCGATTGAGATCGAGACAACGACGGATGAATCGCTTGAGACTGGTGTAGCGCCACCACCGGGACGACCGGTCGCAGCACTTCTGGATGGGGTGCCTGTGCAGGCGCATAGACTTCTTGCAAGCCGACTGAGTTTAGACGATCCCGATAACCTTCAGGCCCGCGCGATTGTCGCACGGCGCGTCCATGGCACAGCGATGGCCTCACTTATCTTGCACGGAGATCGCAATGAAATCGGCGAGCCGCTCCCACGCCCGCTCTACGTTCGACCACTAATGGTCACCAGTGACAACGGGTACGAGCACAGCGACGCCGACCGGCTGCTCATCGACACCATCTACAGGGCCATTCTGCGTATCAAGGGCAGCGCAGGGGAAGAAGCGGCAGCGCCCGCAGTCTTCCTCGTCAATCTTTCCATGGGCGATACGCTTCGACCGTTCACAGGCCTCATGAGTCCTCTTGCCCGGTTGCTGGATTTTCTATCCGACCGCTACAACATTTTGTTTCTCGTAAGCGGGGGCAACGTCCGAGACCATCTGTCGATTCCAGACTTCGACAATTGGACGGCATTCGAGAGTGCTTCTCCGGCCGACCGCGAACGGGCAGTTCTAAAAGCCCTCAATGCGGCTAAACATGAACGCACAATTCTCTCACCTGCGGAATCCCTGAATTCGCTGACGATTGGCGCTCAGCATCACGACAGCGTTCCTACCCGCCAAGGCGTGCATAACACCGTTGACCCTTTGGAGGACGATGCACTGCCGAACATCAGCTCCGGCCTTGGTCTTGGGCATCGGCGAATGATTAAGCCCGAACTCTTCTTTCCGGGCGGACGTGAACATGTCCGAATGGTCAGCACAGGCAACGGTTTGAGAGTTTCTGTCGGTCCACCGCAGAAACTGTATGGTTTGAGCGCCGCCGCGCCGGATTCACTTGGGCAAGGGCGGCTCGATCAGCTAGCGTTGAGTGATGGAACGAGTTCGGCTACCGCGCTTGCTACTCGCGCGGCACACCGCATATTCGATGGGCTCATGGATCGAGACGGAGGCTCCCTACTCGCGGACATGGAGCCCCAATTCTATGCCGTCACGGTTAAGGCCTTACTGGTGCACAGCGCTAAGTGGAACGGTAATGACGAATTGCTCAAAGAGATTTGTGGGCCGGAAGACAAGCGCAGGTACGTTGAGCGTGGAGAAAACTCGTCGCGCTTCATCGGGTATGGTGTTCCGGACGCCACAACAATGCTGGAATGCTCACCAAACCGAGCGACTCTCGTGGGCTTCGGTACGATAGCGCCGGAAAGTGCACAGGGTTTCCGAATTCCTCTTCCGGCGTGCCTGGAGCGCATTACTGACCCCCGCTCACTTACCGTTACTGTCGCATGGTTTTCACCCGTCAAGCCCGGCCACCAAACATATCGGTGCGTCCGCCTTGAAGCTGAACCCCTTCACCC
>JBAVHY010000479.1:0-29687 GCA_049686315.1 Candidatus Acidiferrum sp.
AGCGTAGACAGGACCAGAAAGCGAAGCAGGTTCTTCATTGCGGCGAGCCTCCTTATATTCATAAACACGGTTGTCGGTAGCAAAAAAGGGTAGCGCAAGGCAGTTCCAATTCCTAGCGAAAAGCAGCTGGCCTTTGAGGCCTGCGCCACGCTACTTCGTTCAGAAACAACGAAAAGTCAGAGAATCATGAAAGCCCCCTATCGAAAACTATCAACCTGTCCTCCTCCGCACCCTTCGTTGACCCCCGAACCCCGCTCCCCTATAATTTTCCTGCAGGTTATGCAGAAATAGCCCGCCGAATTGCCGCAGGGTAATTCCAGAAATTTCCGCAGAGGGTGCGGGGTAAGATCCGGAATTTGTGTATCGCGGGACTGATTCCCGCATAAGTCCGTCCGTTGCCGATATTGGAATTCGCGAAAGGGAGAAGACGAAATGGCGGAAGCGACTTGCCGGAGAGAATTGGATTTGGAGATCCCGGCGGAGGAAGTGTCGAAAGCCACGGAGAAGGTGGCCAAAGACTTCGCGAAGATCGCGCGCGTGCCGGGGTTCCGTCCGGGGAAAGCGCCGATTTCGCTGATCAAGAAGCGCTTTGCCGATGATATCAAGGGAGAAGTGCTGCAGACGCTGGTGCCGGAACACGTGGAGAAGGCTGTCGCCGAACAGAAGCTCACGCCCGTCTCGCAGCCGCAAGTGGACAAGCTCGAATTCAAGGAGGGCCAACCTCTGAAGTTCCGCGCATCGTTTGAGGTGCTGCCGGAATTCTCGCTTGGGGACTACAAGAACCTGGAAATTGAAATGCCCGAAATGACCATTACCGACGAGAGTGTGGCCAATACTCTCGCGGAAATGCAGCAACGCGCCGCGACATTTGCCCCGGTCGAAGGCCGCACGGCGCAGGATGGCGACTTCGTGCAGATAAAGCTGCTGGGAACTCCCGAAGGCGGCGGCGAACCGCTGCAGGCGGAGAGTGTCTTGTGCCATGTGGGTGCGGAAGAGACCATGCAGCCTTTCAACGAGAACCTGCGCGGCGCAAACGTCGGCGACCACAAGACTTTTGACGTCGAATATCCAGCCGATTATCCAGACGCCAAGCTGGCTGGCAAGAAGTTCAAGTACAGCGTGGACGTCCTAGGCATCAAAATCAAAAAGCTGGCGGAAATCAACGACGAGTTCGCCAAGGATGTAAGCGAGGCAACGTCACTGGACGAATTGAAGACCAAGGTGCGCGAAGGCCTGGAGCATGAGCGGAACCACCGGCAGACGGATCTGCAGCGCGAGAAGGTGCTGGCGGAGTTGGTCAAGCTGCACGACTTTCCGGTGCCGGAATCATTGGTCGAGCATCAAATGGATGTGCGGCTGGAGCGCGTGGTGCGTTCGCTGGCGCAACAAGGCGTCGACCCGCGCGCGGTGAATGTAGACTGGGTCAGCCTGCGCAAACGCCAGGAAGAACGCGCCCGTGATGACGTGAAGGCGGAACTGGTAATTGACCGCATCGCCACCGAGGAAAAAATCGAGGTCACCGACGAAGAGCTGGAACACGAACTCGAACACATGGCCAGCCACAGCGGCGAATCCGCCGAGGCACTTCGCGCGCGTTTGACAAAGCAAGGTGCGCTCGATAGGATGAAAGCGAAGCTGCGAAGTGACAAAACAGTGGATTGGCTGGCGCAGAATGCGCGGGTCAAAACGGTCGCCGCAGCGAACGCCAAGTGAAGCCAACCGCGCGTTTACAGGCAAACTTTCTCACATGAAAAACTTCGAAGATTCGCAATATCGCGCGACCACTCTGGTTCCCATGGTAGTGGAACAAACCAGCCGCGGCGAGCGCGCCTACGACATCTATTCGCGCCTCCTCAAGGAGCACATCGTCTTCATTGGCACGCCCATCGACGATCACGTCGCCAACCTGGCCACCGCGCAGATGCTTTTCCTGCAAGCCGAAGATCCGGAGCGGGACATCCAGCTGTACATCAATTCTCCGGGCGGCTCCATCACCGCGGGCTTCGCAATTTATGACACTATGCAGTTCGTTAAGCCCGACGTGGTCACCACTTGCGTGGGGCAGGCTGCCTCCATCGCCGCGGTTCTGCTGGTCGGGGGCGCGCCTAAGAAGCGGTTTTCGCTGCCGAATTCGCGCATCCTCATCCACCAGCCGTGGATGAGCGGGCTTGGCGGCCAGGCCACGGACATCGACCTGCACGCCAAGGAGATTCTGCGCATGCGCTCGACCATCAACCAGATCCTGGCCAAGCATACCGGCCAGGCCATTGAGCGCATCGAAAAGGATGTAGAACGCGACTACATCATGAACCCGGAACAAGCCAAGGAGTACGGGATGATCGATGAGATCATCTTCAAACATCGCTAAGGCATTCTTGGACCGGTTCTCACCGCTCCTGAGCTTGGGGTTGCTCTGGAGCAAAGATTACGACAACGAGTTCCTGTTACACGGCGGAGGTACGATATTCTATTTCGTCTGGGAAAGATTCGGCCTACAATGATGAATACTGGCTCCGGCGACTGAACTCGAGGAGAGGCCTGCTCAAACGTGAAAAAATACAGCCCAGACGAACCGCTTCGCTGTTCCTTCTGCCACAAAACCCAGGAACAGGTGGAAAAGCTGATCAGTTCGCCTTCCGACTACCCGAGGGCGTATATCTGCAATGAATGTGTGGGCGTTTGCCAGACCATCCTGGAAGACGAAAAACGGGAACAGGCCGCGGCGCCTGCCCGGCGCTTGCCCCGTCCGCCGGAGATCAAGCAGTTCCTGGATGGATACGTCATCGGGCAAGAGCGCACGAAAAAGAAACTAGCTGTGGCGGTTTATAACCATTACAAGCGCATCTTCCTGAACAAGCAGCCTGGCGAAGTCGAGTTGAGCAAGTCCAACATTCTTCTGATTGGCCCCACCGGCACCGGCAAGACCCTTCTTGCGCAGACCCTTTCGCGCATGCTGGACGTGCCGTTCGCCATCGTAGATGCCACCACTCTCACCGAGGCGGGCTACGTTGGCGAGGACGTCGAGAACATCATCCTGAAGTTGCTGCAGGCCGCCGACGGGGACGTGCAGAAAACGCAGCAAGGCATCATTTATATTGATGAGATCGACAAGATTGCTAAGAAGGACGAGAATCCATCCATCACGCGGGACGTTAGCGGCGAAGGCGTGCAGCAGGCATTGCTCAAGATTCTAGAGGGCACTGTCGCCAACGTGCCTCCCCAGGGCGGGCGCAAGCACCCCCACCAGGAATTTACCCCGGTAGACACTACGAACATCTTATTTATTTGCGGAGGGGCTTTTGTTGGACTGGAAAAAATTATCGAGCGGCGAGTGGGCCGGCGCTCACTCGGTTTCCACACGGATGCCGCACCAACGACCGCACAGCGCCGCAATACGGAGCTTCTCGAGCAGGTACAGCCCACTGACTTGATCAAGTACGGCCTAATCCCCGAATTTGTGGGACGGTTGCCCGTCGCCGGCGTGATGAGTGACCTGGACAAGGGCGCGCTCATGAAGATCCTAACCGAGCCCAAGAATGCCTTGCTGAAGCAGTACCAGCGGCTCTTCGAATTTGAGAACGTGCGCTTGCGCTTTACCGATGACGCACTGGAGACGGTCGCGGAGTTGGCGCTTCAGCGCAAGGTTGGGGCGCGCGGCTTGCGAATGATCCTCGAAGACCTCATGCTGGAGTTGATGTATCACCTCCCGATGCAGAAGCGAGTGCGCGATTTCGTTGTCACCGCCGAGATGGTGCGTGGCCGCGAGATCAATTGGACTTTGCTCGAAAAGGCCGGCTGATGGCCGTTCGGGTAACCGAGGAGATTTCAAGGGCCGCATGTTCAACCGGGAAAAACAGGAATTGAAACGCGTACCCATGATGCCGGTGCGGGATATGGTCATCTTCCCCCAGCAGATGACTCCGTTCATTGTTGGCCGGGAGGCGAGCGTCCGCGCGCTTGAAGAGGCCCTGGCAGGGGATAAGAAGATATTCCTGTCCACCCAGCATGACGCTTCGATCGACGACCCAAAGCCCGAGGAAATCTATGCGGTCGGCACGCTCGCCAATATCGTGCAGAGCGTAAAGCTGCCCGACGGCAATATCAAGGTTCTGGTCGAAGGCGTCGAGCGCGCCCGCTCACTTTCCATCAGCACCGAGGAGGGCTTTTTCCGCGCCAACCTTCGCCTGCTGGCCGCGCGCATCGAAACCACGCCGCAGGTCGAACAACTCGTTCAGAAGGTCACCAACCTCTACGAGCAGTTCATCAAGCTTTCCCAGAGCCTCAATTACGACACCATGATCGCCGCTGCTCGCGTCGACGACCCCGCGCGCCTTTCGGACACCATCGCCGCCAACCTGCAGCTTCCCGTCGACGAAAAGCAGGACTTGCTCGAAACCGCCGACCCGCTCGAACGGCTCAACCGCGTCGCCGACATTCTGGAAATTGAGCTTGAAAAACTGAACGTCGACCGCAACATCAATACCCGCGTGAAGCGCCAGATGGAGCGCGCGCAAAAAGAGTATTACCTCAACGAAAAGCTCAAGGCCATCCAGAAGGAACTCGGCCGTGGCGAGAAAAACGAAGTCGAGGAACTCAAAAAGAAGATTGATACCGCCGGCATGCCCAAGGATGTGCATGAGAAGGCCATCGCGGAATTGAAGCGCTTGGAACTGATGCCACCCATGTCCGCTGAGTCGACCGTCAGCCGCAATTATGTGGACTGGCTGATTGCCGTGCCCTGGAAAAAGCGCTCCAAGGAAATTCGTGACATTAAGGCCGCGGAAAAGATCCTGAACGACGAGCACTACGGCCTGGAGAAAGTAAAAGAGCGCATCCTTGAATTCCTTGCCGTGCGCCAACTCGTGAAAAATCCCAAAGGTTCCATCTTGTGCTTTGTCGGGCCCCCGGGCGTCGGCAAAACCTCGCTGGCCATGTCCATCGGGCATGCCACCGGCAGGAAGTTTGTCCGCGTTTCGCTCGGTGGCGTCCGCGACGAAGCGGAAATTCGCGGCCATCGCCGGACCTACATCGGCGCGCTGCCCGGTCAGATCATCCAGATGATGAAGAAGGCCGGCACGGTGAATCCGATTTTCGTGCTCGACGAAGTGGATAAGATGTCCACCGACTTTCGCGGCGACCCGTCGGCCGCACTGATGGAAGTGCTCGATCCGGAACTCAACTGCGCTTTCACCGATCACTATCTGGACGTGGAGTATGACCTTTCAAAAGTCATGTTTGTGTGCACCGCCAACGTGCTGCACACCATTCCGCAGCCTCTGCAGGACCGCATGGAAATCCTGCGCCTGCCCGGCTATACCGAGCAGGAAAAACTGGAAATAGCCAAGCGGTTCCTGGTGAAGCGCGCGCTGGAAGCCACGGGCCTTGCGGACAAAAATCTCAGCTTCACCGATGATGCCCTGCTGCACCTGATCCGGCATTACACCCACGAAGCCGGCGTGCGCAACCTCGAACGCGAAATCCAGAATATCGCCCGCAAGATGGCGCGCCGGGTTGTCGCGGATGGCGCGGAAACCACGGTGGCGATTTCTGCGGAGAACATCAAGGATTTCCTCGGTGTGCTTAAGTTCCGCGAAATGTGGCTGGAGAAGCAGAACGAAATTGGCCTGGCTACCGGGCTGGCCTGGACCGAAGTGGGCGGCTCCGTGCTGGCAGTCGAAGCCACGATCATGGAAGGCAAGGGCCGCCTGACGCCGACCGGAAAACTCGGCGAGGTCATGCAGGAATCGGCACAAGCCGCCATGAGCTACGTGCGCTCACGTACCGAGCAGTTCGGCCTGCAAAAGGACTTTTACCGCACCCTGGATATTCACGTCCACGTCCCGGAAGGCGCTATTCCGAAGGATGGACCTTCCGCAGGCATCACCATCTGCACTTCCATCGTCAGCGCCCTCACCCGCAATCCCGTGCGCTGCGACGTGGCCATGACCGGCGAAATCACCCTGCGCGGCAAAGTTCTCCCCATTGGTGGGGTCAAGGAAAAGCTCCTGGCCGCACACCGAATGGGCTTGCGTACCATCATACTTCCGAAGGATAATGAGAAAGACCTTGCGGAAATCCCCCAGGAGATACTTTCCAGCCTGAAGATGCACGTCGTGGAAACCATGGATGAAGTGTTGCATATTGCGCTGGAACGGCCGCTTGTGCCGCTGGATGACACTGGAGTTGCGCCCGTAGCCGAGCCGTACACCGGCGGCGCCGATAAAGACACGAGTTTGACCAACTAAGCAGCGTTTCCCGGGCACGGCCTGCACCCGCGGGCTGCCGTACGGATCAGGCCCGGAGCTGCTTCCGGTTGCAGACAGTTTGGTCTGCCCACCCTGGCGGTGCTTCTGTACCGCCGGAAGGTATACCACCACACAGTCAAGTTCTGGAAAGACTAGGTCAAGTTCAACCACCACCACATCACTAAAGTCAGGACATATGGCAAAAGAAACGAGTACCGAAGGCAACAATCAAGTCAGCATCAGCCTTGCTGAGCTTAAGGAAAAGAACATCACCGATCTGGCCAAGATCGCCAAGGAACTGAACATTCCGGGCGCCAGCGGCATGCGCAAGCAGGAACTGATCTTCCAAATCCTTCGCGCACAAACGGAGAAAAGTGGTTTGATCTTCTCGGAAGGCGTCCTGGAATGTCTACCGGACGGCTTCGGCTTTCTCCGCGCCCCGGAGTACAACTATCTACCCGGGCCGGACGACATCTACGTCTCCCCGTCGCAAATTCGCAAGTTTGATCTGCGCACCGGGGACACCGTCTCCGGCCAAGTGCGTCCTCCTAAGGACGGCGAGCGCTATTTCGCGCTGATCAAGGTCGAAGCCGTCAATTTTGAGGATCCTGAAGTCGCGCGCAACAAAATTTTCTTCGATAACCTCACGCCGCTCTACCCCCAGGGCCGCCTCAAGATGGAGACCGCTAAGGAGAATCTGACCGGCCGCGTGCTGGATCTTCTCTGCCCCGTCGGCAAAGGACAGCGCGGCCTGATCAATGCCCCGCCGCGCACCGGCAAGACCATGATGCTCCAGTCCATCGCCAATTCCGTTACCGTGAATCATCCGGAAGTGGCGCTGATCGTGCTCCTCATCGATGAGCGCCCGGAAGAAGTTACGGACATGCAGCGCACGGTGAAAGGCGAGGTCATCAGTTCCACGTTTGACGAGCCCCCCCAGCGCCACATTCAGGTCGCGGAAATGGTCTTGGAAAAGGCCAAGCGCCTGGTGGAGCACAAGCGCGATGTGGTGGTGCTGCTGGATTCCATCACCCGTCTGGCGCGCGCTTACAACGCTGTCACCCCACCTTCCGGCAAGGTCCTCTCCGGCGGTATCGACGCCAACGCATTGCAGCGCCCGCGCCGTTTCTTTGCCGCCGCTCGTAATGTGGAGGAGGGCGGGTCACTGACCATCATTGCCACCGCGTTGATCGATACTGGCAGCCGAATGGATGACGTCATTTTCGAAGAGTTCAAGGGCACCGGCAACATGGAAATCTATCTCGATCGCCGGCTTGCCGATAAGCGAGTCTTCCCGGCCATCGATATCCAGCGCTCCGGCACGCGTAAGGATGAACTGCTGCTTCCGCCGGATGAGTTGAGCCGTGTGTGGGTGTTGCGCAAGGTGCTCAGCCCGCTTTCGACCGTGGAAGCGATGGAATTGCTCCTTAGCCGCCTCACCAAATCGAAGTCCAACGCGGAATTCCTCAGCTCCATGTCTGCCCCGGCTTGAGGATCGGTTTTTCATTCGGCACCCCCCTTGCCGCGGGCCCCGCACCGGGTTCTCGGTACCGAATCTTGAAAATATATAATTTCGCTCCCATCGAGGGGCGCCTTCATGCACGAACGGTTCATTGCGCGCCAACCAATCTTTGACAAACGCCTGCGCGTGTACGCCTACGAATTGCTCTTCCGGGGCGGCCCCCAGAATTACTTTCAGCCTTCTGAAGCTGCTTCGTGCGGCGTGATCGCGGACTCGATGTCACTTTTCGACCTGAAGACGCTAACGGGAAACGCGCGCGCTTTTATGAATGTGGATGAGCTTGCGCTTCGGCTTGGCGCGCCGTGGCTATTGCCGCCCGACAAAGTTGTTGTGGAAATTCTGGAGACCGTGGAGCCCTCGGAAGAGATCGTGAAAATCTGCCGCGATCTGCACGCTTCCGGTTACGTGCTGGCACTGGACGACTTTGTGGATCACCCGAAAATGGCGCCGCTGGTCGATCTGGCGCAGTTCCTGAAAGTGGACTTTCGACAGGTCAACGAGATAGAGCGCAAACGTATCGCCAACAAGTACCATGACGGCACTTTGTCTCTCCTGGCTGAAAAGGTGGAAACCGAAATCGAACTGAGCGAGGCGCGCCAGTCGGGTTACTCCTACTTTCAGGGTTATTTCTTCTGCAAGCCTGCCATGATCGAGACCCGCGACATCCCCGGCAACAAACTGCTTCAGCTAGAACTCCTGGTCGCTGTTGCCTCGCCGGAACTCAATTACCCCGCCATCGAAGAATTGCTGAAGCGGGAGCCGGCCCTGCTCTACCGCCTCCTACGCTACCTCAATTCCGCACTATTGGCTTTGCGCAGCGAGGTTCACAGCGTGCGTCATGCTCTTTCCATGCTCGGTGAAAATGAATTCCGCCGCTGGGTTTCCATCTTCGCGGTCGTGGCCATGAGCAGTGGCAAGCCGCCCGAACTGATTCGTACCGCACTGATTCGTGGTTATTTCTGCGAGGAATTCTCCGGAGCCGCCGGCCTGGGCAAGGAGAGATCCAGTTTGTTCCTAATGGGTTTGCTATCCATCGTCGATGCGCTCCTGGACAAGCCGATCGAAGAAGTACTGCGTTCCCTGCCCGTTATGCTGGAAGTTAAGTTCGCCCTCATCGGAGGCAAGAATCGCTTCCGCGATGTCTTTGATCTTCTACTGGTGTTGGAACGCGCGGAGTGGTCTCAATTGCCCACTTACATCGAGCGTCTCGGTTGCGGCGAGGAAGAGATCTCCAACGCCTACCAGGTCGCTATCGAGAAAGCCTCCACTATCGCCATTTGATCCCAATCTCCCGTAAACCACTGCATACCCGCTCTTCAATTGAGCCGTCACTTGTCATCCGGCGACGATTGTTGAATGATCTCCATGGAGAAATTGCGTCCGCCCACTCAGCGATCCACAGTCACCCGCTCGTTTGCCAGAAATACGATCAGCCGCGCCGTTTCCTCGACGCCCATCGCGGTGTTGTCGATGAGCACCGCATCCTTCGCGCGCACCAGCGGAGAGACTTTACGCTCTCGGTCCCGTTTGTCGCGTTCGCGCACTTCCTGCAGTACTTCCAGTAACGTGGGGTTCTCTCCTGTCTCTTGGTGCTCTTTCCAGCGCCGTTCGGCGCGCGTTTCCGGGGAAGCATCCAGAAAAATCTTCAATTCTGCGCCAGGAAACACCACGGTACCTATGTCGCGGCCTTCCATTACCACGCCACCGCCCTGCCCGGCGCGTTGCTGCTCGGCCACGAGCACTTCGCGAACTCCTGCAATCGTTGCCACTCGCGAGGTTGCCTGAGCCACTTCCCCAGTGCGAATTTCCTCCGTCACTTCCCGCCCGTCCAGAAAAACGCGGTTCTTCAGCCCAACTGCTTCCTGCTCGGCCGTGGGCGCTCTCAATTCAACATGCGTCTCCCGTGCCAGCGCCACCAATTGTGATTCATTTTCGAGCGGAATTTTGTATTCCAAAGCCTTCAGCGCCACCGCCCGGTACATTGCACCGCTATCCAGGTACAAATAACCGAGCATCGCCGCAACTCTGCGCGCCACGGTGCTTTTTCCGGAGCCCGCCGGGCCGTCAATGGTAATGGTTAGTTGTGAGGACATTCTCCGCAGTCTCTGATCGCTGGTCGACATCCGGTTCCTGATATCCGTGGAGCATTTCGCGAGGATGCCTACTTCAAAATCCCATAATGTTATATCCGCAATCCACGTACAGCGTCTCACCGGTAATTCCAGAGCCAGCGTCCGAGAGCAAAAATACAGCCGTCCCGCCAACCTCCGCAGGATCCACATTGCGCTTCAGGGGCGCGCGCTCGGCATGGGCCTTCAGCATCTCTCCAAGCTGCGAAATTCCGCGCGCCGCTAGCGTTTTGATCGGCCCCGCGGAAATGGCATTCACGCGAATCGCCTTCGGTCCCAAATCATTGGCCAGATACCGCACTGTCGCTTCCAAAGCCGCTTTCGCCACGCCCATCACGTTGTATTTCGGCACAACCTTTTCCGCTCCGTAGTACGTCAGTGTCACAATCCCGCCGCCTTCCGTCATCAGCGGGGCCGCAGCACGCGCCACGGCAATCAACGAATACACGCTGATGTCATGCGCGATTCGAAACCCTTCGCGCGACGTGTTCACAAATTCGCCTTTCAGTTCTTCCGCTGGCGCGTAAGCCACGCTGTGCACCAGCCCGTGCAACACGCCATAACGTGTTTTGAATTCCTCAAACAGCTTCGCGATCTGCTCGTCAAAACTCACATCGCACATGAAGCCTTGCGCGCCGGGTAGATCCGTGATTAGATCCTTTGCTTCCTGTTCCATCCGTTCGTTCTGGTAAGTGATGGCCAGCCGCCAGCCCGCCGCGTGCAATTTCTGCGCAATCGCCCAGGCAATGCTGCGCTTGTTCGCCAGGCCAAAAATCACCGCTGTCTTTTGTGCGTCGCTCACAATTTCCTCAGGTGTAGGATTTCCGGCCGATGGATCAATGAAGACTAACCTTTAGTCTCGCCGGAGCAACAAAATTCTTCGAATCTTAACAGCCTTGATGCGTCACTCGCCACTTCTCAAATTCTATGAAACGCCTTCTCAATCTCCTTGATCGAGTAGCGCAGTACCACCGGCCGCCCGTGGGGGCAACTCATAGGACAATCCGTTTTCGCCAGTGCCGCCAGCAGCCATTCCATTTTCGTCTGGTCCAACGGCATGTTCACCTTGATGGCCGCGTGGCATGCGGTAGAAGCGGCAATTTTCGATTGCAGCGTATCAATCGATATCGCGGCGTTCTCGCGATCCAGTCCATCCAGAATTTCCGTCAGCAGATGCTCCGCGTCGTTCGCCGCGATGCCCGCGGGCACGGCCTGAATCGCCACGCTCTTCGGTCCCATCGGCTCAACTTCAAAGCCGTTGGCGCCCAGTTCTCCGGCAATTTTTTCGTAGATGACCAGTTGCCGCGGTGCCAGCTCAATCACCATGGGCATCAACAGGCGCTGCGCCTCCACTTTCCCCGCGCGGCGCGCTTCCAGGTGCTGTTCGAAGAGCACACGCTCGTGAGCCACGTGCTGGTCCACGATCCACAGGCCTTCGCCATTCACCGCCACGATAAAGCTGGCGCTTACTTGCCCGAGCGGCTTCAAATCCGCAATCTGATCGGGCCGGGGCAACGTTGCAGGGGCATCTGTCCCCACGCGCGAAAAATTCTCCGCCCAGTTCGGTTCTCGACTCTGCCCGCTCGGCATCGCGCCCGGGCTGAGATTATTGTCGGGTTCGAACGGAAACCGCTGCGGTAGCGGCTGCATTGGCGCGGAAGCAAGATCAAAGCCGTTGGGCGCCGCGTAATCCGATCCAACGCCAGAGCCGACACCCAGCTCTTCCATCGACGGGATAACCGCGCGCGGCACGCCGGAATTCGGATTTGGCTCCGCGAAGCCGCCGGCAAACGTTCCCGGAGGAGCTGCCGGATTCGCGGCAATGTTCCCCGTGGCCACCGCGGCGAAACTCGCAATGGGACGCGTGCTCATCAGCGCCTGGCGGATCGCATCCCTGGTGAAATCGTGCACGAACTGCGAGCGCCGGAAACGCACTTCGATTTTCGCGGGGTGCACGTTTACGTCCACTTCGTCGTAGGGCATTTCCAGGAACAACAGCGTGGCGGGAAACACGTTTGGCGGCAAGATGTTTCGATACGCCTCATGAATCGCATGCAGAATCAGCCGGTCGCGCACCAGCCGTCGATTCACGAACACATAAATGCCGTTGCGGTTCAGCCGCTGCACCGCCGGCCGTGATGTGAACCCGGTCACCGTCAACGTGGCGGACTCTTCACTGGCTTCCATTTTCGGCTCGGTGATCGCGGCGCGAAACGCCGCGGATGTCGCCGGGATTTCCACCAGTTCCTCAAGCGCCTGCCGCCCAAATAGTTGATAAACCCGGTCCGCGAGTTTTTCCGCTGGCGGGCAGTTGATGATTTCCTGCGAGGGCGTGGTCAGCGTGAATTGCTTCGTGGGATTCGCCAACGCGTAATGCGTCACCAGGGAAGCGATGTGCCCCAGTTCCGTGGTATCCGACTTCAGGAATTTGCGCCGCGCCGGCACGCAGTAAAAAAGATCGGCGACACTGATGGTTGTTCCCGGCGGGAGCCCCGCAGGTTTCACCCCAACAAGTTTTCCACCGGCAAATTCCACGCGCGTGCCTTCGGGATCATTCGCGTCGCGCGTCTCCAGCAGCAATCGTGAAACCGCGGCGATCGACGGCAGCGCTTCCCCGCGAAAACCCAGCGTGGAAATCGTGAGCAAATCATCCGCCGTGCGCAGCTTGCTCGTGGCGTGACGCTCGAATGCCAGCAACGCGTCGTCATGCGCCATCCCATGCCCATCGTCGATCACGCGGATCATGCGCTTTCCGCCCACCTCCGTCTCAATGCGCACAGAAGTAGCTCCCGCATCGAGCGCGTTCTCCAGCAGCTCCTTGACAACCGACGCCGGACGTTCGACCACCTCGCCCGCCGCGATTTTATTCGCCACCGCCTCGGCCAATATGCGTATTCTGCTCATGAGCTAGCTAGCTTAGATGGTCCTTTTTCACCGCGTCGGATGCACTCTGTGGTGGAGAAGCAAACAACCGGCGGTGCAGGCGAATTACACCAACACCGACGAATTTCAGGGGATAGTAAACCATGAGAGCCATTGTCGCGAGGACGAACAGCCCACATAGAAATGCGACGATGCGAAACAAAAAGTCCGGCACCCCTGGCAAGCTGTTCAGGATCATAATGAGGCCGAAGAAGAATACGGCTAGCCCTCCGACGGCAATAAACCTGTTTCGTCGGTTCCCCCAGATTTGCGCCAGCAAATAGATCCATGCATCAAGCATTCGTTTTGCCAGACAAAATGATTGTCTTATTGCTTCTTAATTACAATCCCCAACTGCTCGAGTTGTTGATTGTCCACATCGCTGGGCGATTCGGCCATCAGATCCACCGCCGCGGTCGTCTTGGCAAACGCAATTACTTCGCGGATGGACTTCTCCCCGGAAAGCAGCATGGCAATGCGATCCACGCCGAGCGCGATCCCGCCATGCGGCGGCGTTCCGTAGGTCAGAGCGTCCAGGAAAAATCCGAAGCGCTTGCGAAGCTGTTCCTCCGTCAATCCCAAAGCTTTGAACAAACGCTCCTGAATGTCCTGCCGGTGGATTCGAATGCTGCCCGAACCAAGCTCATAGCCATTCAAAACGAGGTCGTAACCTTTTGAGCGCACTTCCCACGGCGCCGTTTCAAGTTTTTCCAAATCTTCATCCACGATTCCCGTGAACGGGTGCTGTGCGCTGACCCACGCTTTGTCCGCCTCGCTCCATTCAAACAGCGGGAAGCCCGTCAGCCACAGGAATTTCCATTGCGTCTTGTCGATCTGCCCCAGCGCTTCACCGACTTGCAGCCGCAGATGCCCGGCAATCAGGGCTGAAGCTTCCGTGCCCTTGATTTGTGCCTTTGCTGCAATCGCAACGACCAAGTCGCCCGTCTTCGCGGCGCAGGCTTCCGCCAGCTTCTTCACATTTTCCGCGCCGATCAGCTTTTCGACTGTCGAGGTCGTGCCCTCCGTCGCCACCTTCACGAAATAAGCTCCGCGCGCGCCCAGTCCCTTGGCCTGTTCTGCCAACTCGTCCAATTGCTTGCGCGAATAGCTCGCGCCCCCCGGCGCGGCAAACGCAAACACGTTCCCTTCGATCTGCAGCTTCTGCTTCGCTTCCTCCGGAAAACAGCCGGTCACCTCGTGTAATTCCATTCCAAAGCGGAGGTCCGGCTTATCGCTGCCATACTTGTGAATCGCATCCTTGTACAACATGTGCGGAAACGGCGCCTGCGCCTGAATTCCCGCTGCCGCGCAAACCCGCACCATCACGTTTTCGATCACATTGAAAATATCTTCCTGGCGCGGAAAGGACATCTCCAGGTCGAGTTGCGTGAATTCCGGTTGGCGGTCGGCGCGCGAATCCTCGTCGCGGAAACACTTCACGATCTGGAAGTAGCGATCCAGCCCGCCAATCATCAGGATCTGTTTGAAAATCTGCGGCGATTGCGGCAGCGCGTAAAACTTTCCGTGATGGAGGCGGCTCGGCACCAGATAGTCCCGAGCGCCTTCCGGCGTCGCGCGGGTCAGCACGGGCGTTTCCACCTCGATGAAACCCATTTCGTCCATGGCCTTGCGCATCTCCAGAATAATCTTGTGGCGCACCGCCAGGTTTTGGTACTGCTTCGGCCGTCTCAAGTCGAGATAGCGGTACCGCAGCCGCGTCTCTTCCGCCGCGTTGATTTCTCCCTCGATCGGGAACGGCGGCGTTTTCGCGGTGTTCAGAATATGTAGTTTCGAAGCCACCAGTTCGATTTCTCCCGTGGCAATCTCCGGATTGGCCTTCTCGCGTTTTAACAACCTGCCTTCCACGGCAACCACGAACTCGCTGCGCAAGTGTTCGGCCTTCGCGTGAGCCTCCGGCTGCGTCTCCTTGTTGAACACCACCTGCACGATCCCAGAGCGGTCGCGCACGTCGAGAAACAACAAGTTACCCAGGTCGCGCCGCCGGTGGACCCAACCCATAACAGTGACAGGGCGTCCGGCGTCGCCGACACGCAACGCCCCGCAGTAATGTGTGCGTTTCAGATTTCCCAAAAAGTCGAGCACAGTCTCGCTCCCTTTACTCCCACAACCAAAAACTGGTGTCATTCTGAGCCCGCTGCTACTGTTACCTCAAAAATTAAACGCTTGTCATCCTGAAGCTATCCGATGAGGATAGCCGAAGGATCTCAACCTAAGATTCAACCGAGCCATTTCTGCATTTGAGATCCTTCGCTTCGCTCAGGATGACAATTCTTTCGTTTTTCGCAAAAACTCCAACAATTCCGATTCTGAGTACTTCGCTTGCGACCCATCCGCCAGAGTCTTCAGAGTCCATTGCCCGCTGCCAACTTCGTCCTCACCGAGGATCAGAGCGTAGCGCGAGCCCAGTTTATCCGCCTGTCCCAGCGCCTTGCCGAATCTCTGCTCCACCGGAGGCAATTCCACGCGAAAACCCGCATGGCGCAACTTCTGGGCGGCTAAAATCGCCGTGGCTTGCGCCTTCTCGCCCATCCACGCGATGTACACGTCTCGCCCCTGCGCCGCGTTACGCTTCCCTGCTTCCTGCAGCGAGAGGATCAGCCGGTCTTCGCCAATCGCAAACCCAATCCCCTTCGTCGGCGGCCCACCGAGCAATTCTACCAGCCCATCGTAGCGCCCGCCCCCGCACACCGCATTCTGTGAACCCAATCCCTGCGCGGTAATTTCAAACGTTGTGCGCATGTAGTAGTCCAGCCCGCGCACCAGCCGCCAGTTTTCCTTGTACGCAACGCCGCGCAGCTCCAGTTGACGCTTCACTTCCGCGTAGTGCTTCGCGCAATCGGCGCAGAGGTGATCGCCAATCCTCGGCAGCGTCGCGATAATTTCCTGCTCGCCCTCCACCTTCGAATCGAGCACGCGCAAGGGGTTCGTCTCAATCCGCCGCTGGCTGTCCGCGCCAAGCTTATCCTTCACCTTCAGCAGTTCCGCGCGCAGCACTTCCACATATTGGGGTCGACAGTTGCGGTCGCCGATGGAATTGATTTCCAACTGCACGCCCTGCAATTCCAGCCGCGTAAAAAACACCATCACCATCTCGATGACTTCCGCATCAATCCCTGGCGCGTCGCTGCCGCCCAGAACTTCCGCCCCAATCTGATAAAACTGCCTGTATCTTCCCTTCTGTGGCCGCTCCCGCCGGAACATCGGGGCGGTGTAGTACAGCTTCACCGGCGCTGGCAGCGCGTGCATGCTGTGCTCGATGTACGCCCGGCATACGGGCGCAGTCGCCTCGGGACGAAGGGAGAGGGACTGGACGACCCTTCTTTCCGCGACCTCCTTCCGAAACTCGGCCACATTTTGCTCTGCGAATCTCCTAAAGGCGTCCTGTCCTTTTTCTTCAATCAACCTTAGTACATAATCCGCTACATCTTCGGGCGGATCGGAAAAGGAGTACATCTCTTTAGAAACGATGTCAGTCTCCCCGCCCACAGCTCGTGCAAACAATTCCGTGGGCTCAAATATTGGCGGACGAATCTCCCCGAACCCATATGTCCCAAACACTTCGCGCGCCGTCTGCTCCACTCGGTTCCACAATTCCGTCTCCGGTGGAAGCAGATCGCGCGTCCCTTTGATTGCCTGGAATTTTGCTTTATTCGCCATTAGTCCTTAAGAGAGATTCCTCGCTTCGCACGGAATGACATTGTGGTTTGGGCTCGTCATGGAACGCGGTTCACAAAACACGAATCACAAGTCACGACTCACGATCCCGGCTCCAATCGATTCTCTCGCCCCGTTCCGCCGCTTCCTGGCGATAGATTTCCTTGTAACCGGCGTAGCGCCTGGCATACGCAGAGATTGCATCCTGGTCGCTCTCGGTCAACGGGCGTCTCACTCTCCCCGGCGAGCCCATCACCAGACTTCCAGGCTGAATCACCGTGCGTTCCGTGATCAACGCCCCGGCCGCGATGATGCTGTTCGCGCCAACTACCGCGCCATTCAAAAGGATGCAGCCCATGCCAATCAGCACGTGGGATTCAATCGTGCACCCGTGTAGCGTCACGGAATGCCCCACGGTCACTTCGTCCCCCAGGATCAGCGGGTACTCGTCTTTCATCACGTGCAGCACGCAGCCATCCTGAATATTCGTGCGACTGCCGATGCGAATGAAATGCACGTCGCCGCGCACCACGCTCATCGGCCACACGCTGGAGTCTTCGCCGATCGCCACGTCGCCAATGATCACCGCCGCTGGATCGATGTACGCCGAGGCGGCAATCTGCGGGAACTTGCCACGATAAGGGCGAATGTCAGGCACGCGACTCAAGAAAGCTCAGTTTCCTCGTAAGTGATTGCAGGGCCATGATATAGCCGCGCCCCGCACATTCGCGAGTGCCCCGCGAGTATCTCACGATAGCATCCGCTTCCCTCTGCTGACAAGGAATCCGCCCACATGCTGGGACCGGAAAACTCACTCGACGCCCGTCGTCGTTCGCGACATAATTCATTGATGCAAACCCGCTGCGCAAAATGCAACGCGCCCATGACCTGCCAGCCCGAAGGCGGTTGCTGGTGCGCGGAGCTTCCTCATCTTCTTCCTGTGCCCGCCGACGCGCAGCCCATCGGCTGTCTCTGCCGCGCGTGCCTCCTCGAAAAAATAAAAGCCGCCGGCGCAGCTCCCTCCGGCGACCCCGCGAACTCCTCTACTTCTAATTCTCCGGCGCCCCGCTCCTAATGCCAGTTCTTGATTTGTGGCCACACTTTTTCGAGCGAGCCAAATTTCGGCCCATGGCACACATACACGTCGAAATGTTCGTAAGGCATCGACAGCGGGTGATAAACCGTGCCTGCCAGTTCCACGCTCTCAAACAGTTCGTGAAGGCGCTCCGGCCGATCTGCCATGACAATCATGCACTCGCCGGTATAGCCGCGTGGGCCCCAATAAAAATAGTTCTGGTGCCCGGAAATGGCGTTCGGCAAGCCCATCTTCGCTCCGAATAAATCGACCGCTCCAGCCTGCCCGTAATTCTGTCCAAAGATCGCGCAGGATTTTTGTTCTTCCGGCGGAAGTTTGTAGTAAGCGCTCGCCACTACCTGCGTCATCTCTTTCCAGCCAAACTGATCGGCATAAATCTGGGGCAGGGGGCCCAGGGGATGGGTTTCGATGCGCGGCGGCTCATAATGCCAAAATTGCGAATACGCGATGTACTGGTCCACGGTCAGCAGCGGAAAATACGAGAACGGAGCAATCAGCACGCCCGTCACGGCCAGCGAGGTTATGTATGCAGGTTTTAGCCACCGTGCGCTGCGCAGCCCCGAAAGCCAGCGATCAAACGCCACACCGCCTGCGGCAAACAACATCGGATACGCCGGTGCGGGATAATACATCCGCCCGTGCATCGTCAGCATGCACGCCATGATTACCAGCCAGGTGATCCCGAGAACCCGCCAGCCTTTCCCTTCTCGGTCGCGCAACAGTTCCACTAGCCCGGCAATCCACACCGGAGACGTCAGCGGATGAAACATTATCAGTGCTTGCGTCACCAGAAACTGCACCGGCCCCAATTCCGTGTTGCGTCCGCTCCGTTGAACGTTTTGCAGCAGTTCAATGGTGGGAAAGTGTCGCTGGATTTCCCATAAAAGATTCGGCAGGAAAATCAAAACTGCGATCAGCCCCCCAAGCCAAATCCACAGCGACACAAACTGCCTGCGCTGCTTCGTCAACACCAGCCCAACGAACAATCCAAATCCAAAAAACAGCATCGAATGTTTGTTCAGCAGCCCGACTCCGCAGACCGCGCCAAACAGCAGCCACAATTTCGGGCTCGCCCCATTGAAAATCTTCATCGCGATAAGCGCCGCGCTCATCCAGAACAGCGATTCGAACACGTTCATGGTGAGCAGCGAATCCAAGCCCAAATAAATCGGCGCAACCATCACGCACACGCACGCCAGCACCATCCCGAATCGCCGCGCCCCCAGTTCCCGCGCGATCAACCCGGTAAGAAGCACACGCAACCCTGCCGCAACCGCCGGCAAAAAGTGCAGTGCGCGCAACGAATCGCCCAGAGTGACGCGTTCGAACCAAGTTATGGCAGCGATGAGAGGAGGCTGGTCGACATAGCCCCAGGCAAGATGACGGCTGCAAGCTAGGTAGTACAACTCATCCACAAAATAGCCGTATCGCCCGCTTACCAACATGTGTGCGGCAAAAACTACGAAGGACAGCCCGCCCAGAAGTGCCCATACTCCCGGACGGGCATCCACGGTACGTTCTGCTGGAAAGGATTCGACCAGTACGGATCCACCCATGGAAACGCCCTCCTATCCCCGAACGAGAAGCACTGCCGAAATGTTTCATTAACGGAGGAGCAATGAGCTTTTTATAGCGGCCGCCTTCCGAGGCGGGCGACTTAGGGTTTAGTCGATCTGAACGGTAGGCCCGCCTGAGGTTGCCGCCACTTCGCCGAGCCGGGCCACAACTGCCTTGGTAACGCGATACAGGCTCTGTGCCGCCGGCGCACTTTCGCCCTGTGCCGCCACAGGATTTCCCGTGTCGCCGCCGAGCCGGATTCGCGGGTCAATCTCAATTTCTCCGAGCACCGGCACGCCATATTCAAGCGCCGTCTTCGCCCCTTCGCCGTGCCCAAAGATATCCACTGGCTTGCCGCAGTGTGGACACAGGAACGTGCTCATATTTTCCACTACGCCGAGCACTTCCACGTGCACCTGCCGGAACATCTCGATCGCCTTGCGTACATCTGCCAGCGCCACCGCCGACGGCGTTGTCACCACCACCGCGCCCGTTACCTCCACCGTCTGAATCAGGGTCAACTGCACATCGCCCGTTCCCGGCGGCAAGTCGATCACCAGGTAATCCAGCTCGCCCCACTCCACATTGCGCAAAAACTGCGTGATTACGCTGTGTAACATCGGTCCGCGCCAGATCACCGGCTTATCCCCGGGATTCAGCAATCCCATCGAAATCATCTTCAGGCCCTGCGCTTGCACCGGGATGATGCGCTGTTGTGGCGTGGCCATCGGCTCCAGCGTCGAACCCAACATGATCGGCACGTTTGGCCCATAAACATCGGCATCGAGCAATCCAACCTTATTCCCCAGCTTCACCAACGCCAGCGCCAAATTCACCGCCACCGTGGTTTTTCCCACGCCGCCCTTTCCGCTCGCGACCGCAACGAGATATTTCACTCCCGGTATCGGCTGGCGTTGCGGCATTTGTCCTGGCATTGGTCCTGGCATTGTTCCCGGTGGCATGAACGATTCCTTCCCCAAACCAACTTGTCGCGATTTGAAATTCGACCGTCGCTTCTTTTGCTTTTACACTCTTTTACTATTCAACTCTTACACTTCTTCTCTTTGCCCTAACTTCATTATTTCTAGCTTCTTCCTACGCGCTTGCCCCGTGGCACTTCTTGTACTTCTTCCCTGAACCGCAGGGACAAGGATCATTGCGTCCGACTTTCGCGCCAGCACGCACAGGCTTTGGCGCTTCCGCCTGCGCCGCGCCGGTCTGGTACTGCAAATCCTTCTGCTGTCGTTCTTGTTTCCGCTCCAATGCCCGCGCAAAGTCCGGCAGCCGCGGGAGTGGAGTCTCTTCTGCCCGGGCCTCTGCGCTCGCAGCCGCTGCCATGGCGCTCGGGGGTTGGTGGCGTGGCGGTTCCGGTCTCGGCTCTCTCGGCTGTGGCGGCGCTTCTCCCTGCTGAATCTGCACATGGAACAGATAGCGCACCGTTTCGTTGTCGATGCGCGCCATCATGTCTTCGAACAAAATAAACGCTTCCTTCTTGAACTCGACCAGTGGATCCTTCTGCCCGTACCCGCGCAGCCCAATCCCTTCCTTCAAGTGGTCCAGCGAAAGTAAGTGATCCTTCCACTGCGTATCCACCACGTCCAGAATGATCCGCCGCTCCAGCCAGCGCAAAAGGTCCGGACTGAACTGCTTTTCCTTTTCCGCGTAGCGATTCTTCACCGCTTCGGCAATCGCTTCCGACAATTCGTCGTGGTTTAGCGCTGTGGGATCCGCGCCCGCAACCTTCGCATCAATGCCAAACTGGCTGCTCACTTCGGCAAGAAATTGCGTCGTATTCCACTGCCCGGGATGCTGCTCGCGCGGACAATACCTTTCCACCAACTCGCGAGCCACGTCCTCCGCGATGCCCAACACGTAATCACGCTGATCTTTACCCTCCAAGGCGGACCGACGAATCGCATAAATGGTCTCGCGCTGTTTGTTCATTACGTCGTCGTACTCGAGGAGGTGTTTGCGGGCGTCGAAGTTCTGCGCTTCCACCGATTTCTGCGCGTTTTCGATACGGCTCGAAATTAGCCGTGACTCAATCGGCACGCCTTCGGTCATTCCCAAACGGAACATCAGTTGCTTCACTCGCTCGCCGCCGAAAATCCGCATCAAGTCGTCTTCCAGCGACAGGAAGAAGCGCGACGAACCCGGATCGCCCTGGCGGCCCGCGCGCCCGCGCAACTGGTTATCGATGCGCCGCGCTTCGTGCCTCTCCGTGCCCAGGATGTGCAGCCCGCCCAGCGCCACCACTTCATCGTGTTCGGCCTTGCACTGTTCGGCGAACTGTTCGTACACCGGTTTCCATTGCTCCTGCGGCACCTGGAAAATCTTTCCTTCGTGCTGGAACAGCACCACCGGAGCCGTGGGCTGCGCATTGCCATTCGTGCTTTCCGCGCTGATCACTGCCGGCGCCGCCGCGTACGGCATGGCCAGCTTGTTCTTTAGAAAATGCTCGCGTGTCAGCGACTCCGGATTGCCTCCCAACAGAATGTCGGTTCCGCGGCCAGCCATGTTTGTCGCCACGGTCACCGCGCCCTTGCGCCCCGCTTGCGAAACGATGCGCGATTCGCGCTCGTGTTGCTTGGCGTTCAGTACCTGGTGCGGAATGCCGCACTTTTTCAGAATTTCCGCAATGGTCTCGGATTTTTCAATCGAGATGGTGCCGACCAGCACCGGCTGTCCTCGTTCGTTTAATTGGCGGATTCCGTGGGCCAACGAATTGTCTTCCTGCAAGATTCCGTTCACCACCGCCTCGAACTTCTCTTTTTCCGTGCGATACACCACGTCCGGATTTTCAATGCGGATCAGGCTGCGATTCGTGGGAATGACCACCACGTCCAGGTTATAGATCTTGCTGAATTCCGCCGCTTCCGTTTCCGCTGTGCCGGTCATGCCGGAAAGCTTTTTATACATGCGAAAATAATTCTGAAAGGTGATCGTAGCCAAGGTTTGGTTTTCCCGCTCGATCTTCACGCTCTCCTTGGCTTCCACGGCCTGGTGCAAGCCGTCCGACCACCGCCGCCCAGGCATCTGCCGCCCGGTGAATTCGTCGACGATAATCACTTCCCCGTCTTTCACCACGTAGTCCACATCGCGTTTGTACAGCGTGTGCGCTCGCAAGCCCTGATACACATGGTGAATCGTCTCCATGTGCGCGGGATCGTACAAATTTCCCAGGCTCAGCAGCCGCTCACACTTGCTCACGCCTTCTTCCGTGAGCGTGGCCGTGCGGTGCTTCTCATCCAGCGTGTAATCGATGTCCTGAATCAGCTTGGGAATGATTTTGTCGATCTTGAAATATTTATCAGTGGATTCTTCCGAAGGCCCGGAAATAATCAGAGGGGTTCTTGCTTCGTCGATCAGGATCGAATCCACTTCGTCGACAATCGCGAACTGGTGGCCGCGCTGCACGCAACTTGCGAGGTCGTACTTCATGTTGTCGCGCAGGTAATCGAATCCAAACTCATTGTTCGTCCCGTACGTGATGTCCGCCGCATACGCCGCGCGCCGCTGGACATCGTCTAGATCGTGCACGATCACGCCGATCGTCAGGCCCAGCGCCTTGTACAGCGGGCTCATCCATTCCGCGTCGCGCCGCGCCAGGTAATCGTTCACCGTCACGATGTGCACGCCGCGCCCGGCAAGGGCATTCAGCGCCGCCGGCAAGGTGGCCACGAGCGTTTTCCCCTCGCCCGTCTTCATTTCGGCGATCTTGCCGTCGTTCAGCACCATTCCGCCGATCAATTGCACGTCGAAGTGCCGCATCTTCAGGAAGCGCCGCCCCGCTTCGCGTACCAACGCAAACGCTCGCACCACTACCGGCTCCAGCGCCCGCACCAGGTCTTCTTTGTAGGCCGTCTCCTCGGGGTCGCTATCCTTCAATTGCTCCTGCACTTGGGTTCTGAGCGCGGCGAAGCGCTCCTTCAACTGTTCGTCGCCAAGCGCCTGCACACCCGATTCCTCGGCGTTGATCGCCGCGACCAGCGGCTGCAGTTTCTTGATGTCGCGCTCGTGCTTCGTCCCGATAAATCTGGCAACTACGCGATCGAGTATTTGAGCTACTTCCATGAAAGATTCGTCGTTTCCTGTTGTTCCTGAAGTTTAAAGCGCATTCGCACAGGCCAATCTCGCGGCCCCGCACAAACACTTTATTGTAACTGGTTGGATGCGCCTGCGCCAAGAATCGCCACAGCGTGGAAGAGCCGCGGAGGCAGGTGCTTCTCGGAAAGGTATACTGTTTCACCTCGGAAATGCGCATTCGACAATTCTCGCGTGCTACTCGCTGGGACCGGAAAAGGAGGTGAAGAATGGCGGCGAATCTTGGAGCCAAAATAGTCTTGGTGGCTGGCGGCACAGGCGGCTTGGGACGTGCCGTGAGCCTTGCTTTCCTTGAGCAAGATAGCAAGGTGGCGGTCACCTATCATCGACAGGCAGAATGGGAAGCACTGCAGGCGGCGGTAGATGTGAACGAGCAGCACCTTGAAGGACACAGTCTCGATGTCACAAACGAAGCCGCCGTTGACGACCTGATCGAGAGGATTGTCGCAAAACATGGCCGTCTCGATGTTTTGGTAAATACAGTTGGCGGCTACGCGGGTGGCGTTAGTCTCTGGGATCTGGACACGAAAGTGTTTGAGCAGATGCTCGCCTTGAATCTCCGCTCCGGCTTTCTGTTGTCTCGGTCCGCAGTGCCTGTAATGTTGAAACAGCGGCACGGTTCGATTGTAAACATAGCCGCGAAAGCAGCCTTCGATCACGCGGCGGGCGCAGCCGCTTATGCAGCTTCCAAGGCTGCGGCAGTGGCCATGATGGATTCACTTGCCGCCGATCTGAAGGGCACCGGTGTTCGAGTCAACTCCATTCTTCCGAGCATTATTGATACGGAAGCCAACAGGAAAGCGATGCCTGCGTCCGACTTCGCGAAATGGCCGAAGCCCGAGGATATCGCGCGCGTCATCCTCTTCTTATGCGGTGACGAAGCAAAAGTCGTTCACGGTGCAACCCTGCCGGTCTACGGCAATAGCTGACGGTCTGCGAATCGGCAACTGCCTCTCGGACTTCGCAAACTGCGGAGGGGCATTTCGCTCCCTGACTGCCAGAAACTAAACGATCTGCACCAAATCCGGCGGGCAATCCCGCAAATTCTCGATCGATACACTCTTCTCCGACTTATACACGTCCGCCGCCGGCAGCAATCCATAACTGCGATTCCGCCCCTCGCGCTTCGCGAGATACAGCGCCTTGTCCGCTAGTTCAATCACGTTGTCGATCGACAATAATCCCACGTCCTCCGGCAACCACGGAAAGGGCGCCCAACCAATCGAGCAGGTCTTGTGAATC
Organism: Candidatus Acidiferrum sp.; assembly: GCA_049686315.1. Taxonomy (GTDB): domain Bacteria; phylum Acidobacteriota; class Terriglobia; order Acidiferrales; family UBA7541; genus Acidiferrum. Next base: position 24,493 of record JBAVHY010000479.1, read on the forward strand.
TCCACGCCGTTTCCCACGTCAAACGGCAGATCACGAATCGCCTCCAGCACGCGTGCGCACAACAGCCCCGCGTTTTCCCGGTCCGTCGTCCGGCACACCAGCAGGAACTCCTCCCCGCCCCAGCGCACCAAGTCATCCGAACGCCGCATCACCGAGGCAATGCGCTTGGCCATCTCTTGCAATAACCGGTCGCCGGCCGCGTGGCCCATCTCATCGTTCACCCGCTTGAACCGATCGATATCCACCAGCACAAAGATCAACTCCTGCCCTGGCTGGAACGACTCGCTCGTACCCGTGCTTTTCAGGTGCGAGCGTAGCGACTGTGCTTCGTCCGTTGAGATAGTCTCGTAAAAATACCGCCGGTTTCGCGTCCCGGTTAACGGATCTGTCAGCGAAATCTCCTCCAGTTCCCGGTTTTTCTGCAGCAACTCGGCACTTCGTTGTGCCACGGCCTGTTCCAGTTCCAGCCTGCGCCGGTTCAATCTTCGTGTCCGTAGTGACTCAAACGCCCAGAAGCAGCCCAGCAGAGCAAAAGCACCCGCAAGGCGAGCCCACCACGTCTGCCAGAAATTCGGCAGCACTTGGAACCGGAAGGTTGCGGCATTTGGCCCAGCTGCCGATCCCGGCACCTGGCACTGCACCCAAAACTCATAGTTCCCGGCCGGCAATCCTCCGTACTGCACTTCACGCTGCTGTGTTTCTGTAGCCTGATTTTCCAATCCCTTTAGTTGATATCGGCACACGACCCGCTCAGAATTCCCCAAGATCATAGGCGTGAATTGCACCGTCAGCGACCCCTCAACCGGGCGCACCTTGGGCACCTCCTGCGCCTGTCGCTGTTGGGCACCTAAGGCTAGGTAGGTAAACACCACATTCGGCCGCGTTCCGTCGTGTGCAGCCGCCTGGGGTTGATAGTGCGCCAGTCCTCGCGACGTCGCGATCAGGTAACTTCCATCCTTCTCTTCGCGAATCCCGGTCCAAGGACTAATGTCATCCCATAGCAATCCGTCTGCATGACTGATGTGCTCCACAGTTCGGTTCGGCGCGAGGATTGCCAGCCCCTCCGGTCCATCAAACCAAACACGGCCTTTGGAATCGTGGCCCACAATCGCCCAGTCCCAAGGATAGTCTTCAAAGCGCGGCCTCTCCTCTTCATCCAAGACAATGCGCGTCACATACGCGACATCGTTATACGCCACCCAGACTTCCTTGTCGCTCAAGGCCGCCAAGCTGGTGATTGCCTGGCCCCGCAGCCCGTCATTCATTGTCAGCGTCTTCCAATTGATCCCGTCGAACCGGTGCACCTCACCTGTGGCGGTCAGCCACAGCGTCCCCTCGGGAGAAAACGCAAAGTAAAACACCTCCGCCCCCGCACCCAAAGGCAATGGCACATCCTTGGGTTCGGCGGATGGATTTCGCGTGTCGAACCGCACAAGGTGATCCCGCGTTGTGGCCCAGACGTCTCCCTTCGGCGATACGCACACGGTCTGAAATGGCCGGCCGCGGAAGTTTGCATGCATCGAAGTGGAGAAATTCTCTGGATCGATTCTCACCAGCGTGCCGGTCACGGTCATGGCCCACATCGAACCGTCTCCTGCGACCTGGAGTTGTCGTACTTGGACTCGAGTTTCGCGACCTAACGACGGAATTTTCTCCCACTGACGTCGCCGGTCATCCCATACCCCGATGCCATGCGAGGTGCTAACCCAAAGCCTACCGCTGTGATCGCGCTGCGTTGCCCAGGTGGAGTTATCGGGCAGGCCTTCGGCCGATGTCCAACCGGTCCACTCGCGCACACCCGGTAGCCGGTCCAAACCTGTTCCGGATCCACCAACCCACAGGGTGCCCTCGCGATCTTCCATTGCAAATTGAATGTCGTTGCTGGAGATTCCCTGCTTGTCCGTGATTACGCGCCAGTTCCCGCCCGCCTCCTGCCAATACAATCCGGTTGTCGATGGCACCAGCAGCCTGCCACTCTGATCCAGGCTCGGCTTCCCTTCCACTTCGTCCACCGGCCCAATCGCTATGTTTTCAAGAGTGATCTTATGGGCCGATGGGTCCAGCCGCGCCAACTTCGTCGCCGTCCTCAACCAAAGAGCGCGTGACCCGTCCCACAAGAGTGCAACCACGCGTTCCTTCGGAATCTCGATCCCCGCATCAACCATCACTCTGCCGGAGCCCGGCTCCAGGTGAGCGACTTGTGTGCCGTACGTGAACCAGATGGAGTCATCGTCTGCACGCACGATTCCAGCCGCAGTCTCACCGATTCCTTCTGCTGTTGCTATCACTCGGGCTTGCGACGGATTCTGCGAATCCACACGCAGAATCCCGCGTTTGAACAGCAGCGCAAACACGATTCCCTTGCTATCGACCGCAAATATCTGTGTGCCACTTCCCAGGGGCATCGCCGCTGGCGGGATCGTCAGGCTTTCAAATCGCTCGTTCTTGTAGTGAGCAATGCCTCGGTTACCTGCAAACCACGGTGTTCCATCCGGAGCAATCACCATATCCAAAACGTAATGCCCGATGTAGTTCTCTACCTCCGTCATCTTTTGAGCGCGAGCTCCATCGAAGCGGTACAAGCCCGTTTGCGTCCCGATCCAGAGGAATCCCTGATTGTCCTGTCCCATGGCCGTCACGGTCACCGCGCTTAGGCCAAACTGGTCCGCCAGCCGTTGCACCGCATATCTTGGGTTCTCGGGGAAGCTCACCTGCACTTGGGCGATGGCGGCAGGACTCCACGTGCACGCGATAGCGCACAGGAGTGCCAAGGAACGAATTTTTCCCGCCTTAGACACAGCATCAGCCGCCTACACGAAGTGGTCATGGCCAGGAGACAAGGTCCATGGCACCGATACTTCGCGATACTTCGAGGGTAGGCTACGGATTTGCCGGGGGTAAATCCAACAAAGGTACTCTGTTATAGTACTAATGACTTGTTATCATTTAGATATGGATATGCTCTCGAGAGGCCGTGGCGTACCGGCTTTGTACCCATCCTGCCCCTCCTCGCCTGCTTCCCTCAGGGGCCGCGGTTCTTTCTTATTCATCTGTTTTCCCAGATTCTCGAGCAACAACTTCCGGAGTTTTGCGCGTTCTTCCAGCCCTATATCCACAATCTCGAATGACATATCCTGGGCCCTGTAATCGCGCATTAAGGCCGTGGCCTGTACGTTGCGCAAGCCCACCTGCATGCGCAGTTGTACCTGCGTTCCAGGCGCCAGATGCATATTGGTTGTAGCCAACCCGCCGCTCAGACTGGCCGTCTTGATTTCCAGGCGGCAATTCTGCTTCAAGTTGGTGCTCACCGCCGCAATGGATTTCTGCAGTCGCACGCGCGTGTGACGCCGGTGGCGCACAAATTTTGAATTGTGAGGCACTTCCAGTGGCACCAGTTTCAAGTCTCCATACTCTATCCCGCTCTTGGGAAGGAATTCCGCGGTCCAAGCCGGCTCCAGTTTCTCCAAAGCTTGTAGGGCCGCGATTCGCAATTCCTGGGGGTGTGCCCAGCCGAACAATTTGCGCGCCTCCAAAATTCGCTTCAGGGCGCTCGCTGATTCGGGTGCGCTTAACCGTCCGAGTGCTTCCACGGCCTTCACCCGCAGATAAGGAGCCGCACCAGGCGGCAAATCACCATCAGCAAGCGTCAGCAGTCGCCCCAACGCCTCCCGGTCTTCCGTCATCCCCACTTCGTCCACCACTAGAGGCATGATTAGTGATTCGACGTGGTCCAGCACTGCCAGTAGGATTCGGCAGCGCTCCGCAGATCCGCATGAAGCGATCTGCCGCACCATTCGGTCCTGGGCCGTGCGCGGAAAATCCTTGATTCTCGCCGGCAGAAACACTTCCGCCGCCATCGGGTCCAGCCTTACGAGTAAGCCCACCATTTCGATGGCTTCCGCGTGAGGCCCGCCGCGCACTGTGCTACGCAGGTACTGCAAAGCCTCTTCACCCAGGTCGTGCGCCAGGTTGGCCACGTTTTCCAGGTCATCGCGGAACTGGCAGCGGTTGAACCGAATCGAGAGCTGTTCCATCGCCGTCTGCGGTAGTTGCTTCAGTACTCCCGTGAGCCCCGCGGCAACTTGGCGCGCACGCAGCGCCTCATCCACAAACTCCGGCACGCGGTCTTCAATCCCCATCTTCGCCCGTAAGGTCTTCGCAATTCCCGGCCGTTGGGTCTCCAGACCCGCCAGCAGGTCCAGTGCTTGTGTCATTGCCTGAAAACAACGTTTTGCGGCGGCTTCCTGGCTTAATCGCACAAATGCGGCGCTAACCAGGGACTGCAAGTCCTGATCCTGTTCCAAACTCAAGCGCAAACCTACATGCCTTAGTGCTTCCGCGAGCAATTTTGGATCCGCCTGCGCATACAACCCCGCCAGCTCCGAAAGCCCTGTTGCGGCCCGCTTCCTCGCGTCCGGCTCTTCACTGTCCGCGCACCTCGCGTAGTTTTGCAGGATACTGATCGCTTCCGCAACATCTCCATGTTCAATCAGACCCGCAACATAGGACTGCACGTTCTTCGGCGGAATACACCACGCCTCCGAGGAGAGCAGGACTTCGCGCTTGGCGCTTTCTGGAACGCTCGCCCAGAATTGCCGGTCAAGGAGTTCTCGATGCGACTCCACCAGCAGCCCTGCTTCTGCCATCTTGTCTTCGTGCTGCCCGAGGATCTTCCGCAGGACTTCGATTTCCTGGTTCATGCGATCCAGCATCTGCCGCACCGCGTTCACCTTCACTTCACCTCTTTCGAACCGCTCCAGCGCAAATCGGATGGACAAGTGCTCCGCCAACTTCACCAGCATCCCCTGATCCAGTTTCTGGTTTTTCCCCCGCTCCGCGATCCCCGCCAGCGCGTCCCGCAACACGTCTTGCGCGGTCCCCGGCAACTGCGCCACTTGGCCTTGAAATTCCACAGCTGCTGCCGCCGGGTTTGGCCCGCTCCCCACTTTTCCGAAGGTTGTCAGTGCGTGCAAGATCGCGTAGATCTCTTCGTCCGAGGGTACGCCCTTTCCGCCGCTAGACGTTCTGCCGGCCCCAGTTCCACTTCCTGGACCTTTGCCTAGGCCTCCTCCTCCTCTACCTGGACCTGAACCCGCCCCTGCGCCTGAGCCCAAGTTTTGGCTTGCGCCGGAGCCGGCCCCTGGCCCTCCTCCCGTTCCCCATCCCGGTCCTAAGCCGTCCGGCCCGCTTCCGCC
>JBAVHY010000480.1:0-21116 GCA_049686315.1 Candidatus Acidiferrum sp.
CTAGAGCATTTCCATAAATGATGTAGCTTTACAGGGGCGGGGTATTGTGACAAGCTAAGGGCTATGACGCCCATCCCTGTCTTAGTGCGCCGGCGAATTGTGCAACTCTACGAGCGAGGCAAGAGCACTCGCGAAATTGCACAATTTTTGGGTTTTTGCGTGGCCGCGGTGCGCCGCGTGCGCCAGCAGTTTCGACAGCGCGGCACGCTGGAGCCGCGGACCCATCGCAGTGGACGCCGCACGCTGCTCACGGAGGAGCGCAAACAGCGGCTCGCAGAACTGCTCTCCGCGCAGCCCGACGCCACGCTGGCCGAGTTAGGCGCACGGCTGGATCGGCGGTTCCGGACTTCCACGGTAGATTTATGGCTTCGGCGACTGGGCTGGAGGTATAAAAAAAACTCTGGCCGCCGCCGAGCAAAACCGGCCCGACGTGGCCGAAAAAAGAGCACGCTGGCATGAGCAGTTGGCCGCCGAGCCGCTCGACCATTTGCTTTTCGTGGATGAAAGCGGGGCCAACACCAAGATGACGCGCCAGCGCGGCCGGGCCCTCGGAGGGCAAAGACTGCTGGCCCGCATCCCTCTGGGAAACTATCAGACCAGCACCTTGATCTCCGGCATACGCGTGGATGGCCCTTGCGCTTCTTGGCTCTTTGAAGGCCCCATGAACGGCGAGATGTTTTTGGCTTGGGTGCAGCAGGGCCTGGCCCCCACCTTGCGGCCGGGCCAGGTGGTGATTCTGGACAATCTCGCCACCCACAAAATCCAGGGCGTGCGCGAAGCGGTGCACTCGCGAGGCGCACGGCTTCTGTATCTGCCGCCCTACTCTCCGGATTTCAATCCCATCGAGCCGATGTGGAGCAAGATTAAACAAGTGCTTCGCAGCCACGCTCCCCGCACCGAGGAGCAGTTGCTACTGGCCGCAAAAGCTGCCTTTCAGTCGATTTCCTCCGCCGATTGCCGAGGCTTCTTTTTTAGCGCCAAATACGCTACATCATTTATGGAACCGCTCTAGGGATTGACGATTGTTTTCGGAACCACCGGCGACGGAATCACATGCGCGTCGCGCCGGGGTGGAGCCATTTTGGGCGTTGTCTTTTTCGGTTTTTTTGTTTCGCGCTTTCCTTTGTCTTTGTTTCCCATGCCGACAGCTTGCCACAATTTGTGAATTATGGCTAGCCGGAGAATGAGGAATAGGAAAGTGGACGACTATGAGGTTGCAAGCTTACTGGCAAGGGCCAGGGCGGAAGCGGAGTGGGAGGGATCGGCAAGCTTGGCGCGGGTGAAATCGCGGGTACCCCCGCCTTTGCCGGGAAACGCGGCCAGAAGCTGCTTGAGAATGGAAGGGAGGTCCTTCCCTGCTCCGCCGTTGGCCCCTGTGGGCGACTGGGCGAAGACAAGATTGCCCGTCGGTTCGTGGATTAGAAGGGCGATAGTGCTTTCGCTTTTGGCGAGTTCGTTGGCCAGGGGAAGAAGCAGGTCGAGGTTTTCTTCGCGGAGCAGCACGCTGATGAGGCGGATGCCATTGGGTGCCGGTGTGGCAGAGGCGACCAGGAGTTTGGCGCGGGCTTCAGCGAGCTGTTGCAGGGCGGCGCGCAAATTTTTGAAGTGGGCGTCGCGCTCCGCGGAAGTTTTTTCGATGGCAGCCATAGCTTCCTCGGGCGCACAACTCAACTTGTCGGCGATGGTGCGAAGAAGTTGATAATCGGCGGTGGCGAAACGTTCAGCGCGGCCGCCACAAACGAATTCGACGCGCCAGTCCTGACGGATTTTGGTGCAGCGGCGGATGAGGAGAAGCCCAATCTGGCCGGTGCTTTTCACGTGCGTGCCGCCGCAGGGCTGCAAATCGGCAGACTCGATCTCGATGGCGCGGAGGAGGCCTTGGCGCTCGACTTCCTTGCGCACACCTTGCTGCGCCAATTGGTCGGCGGTGCCGTAACGGACAGTGACGGGGCGATCCCCGAAAACAATTGCATTAGCAAAACGTTGAGCGCCGCGCAGGACGTCCGGCGAGGGCTCGGGTCCGCGCAGGTCGATGGTGCAGAGGTCTCCGCCGAGATGAAAGGAGACGGTGGGCAGGCCGAAGCGTTCGTGGAACATGGCGGAGATGAGGTGCTGGCCAGTGTGCTGCTGCATGTGGTCGAAACGGCGCGGCCAATCGATGCAGCCGTCGATTTCTCCGAGGGCCAGTTCGCGGTCGATGATGTGCGCAACGTCGTCACCCGCGTCGAGCACGTCGAGAACCTGGGCATCGCCGAGGCGGCCAAGGTCGTTGGGCTGTCCGCCGGAGGTGGGATAAAGAGCGGTGCGGTCCAGGAGAACTTCCCAGGCAGGCTGCGTGCCGGACGCGGAACGGACAGGTTCGGCGGGAAGACAGGCGAGAACGCGGGCGCGGAAGTTCTGGAGATAAGAATCGTCGTAATAGAGGCGACGAGTGGCCATGGGAGCGGAAATTTTAGCACAAGCAGCTTGCGCGAGTGGGGGCACGGGGGAGAAGAGTTTGGAAGTTCAAGAGTTCAGGAGTTCAAAGGCCTAAGAGTGACAGTTTAGAATCAGCAAAAACGAGACTGGGGCGGACACACGGTTCGAGGGTTACAGAGGTGCAACAGCGTGGCGTGCGGCAGGTGTTGTTCCGGTAGACTAGAGGTATGGGGATACGGTTGATTGCGCTGGATATTGACGGGACGCTGCTGAACAGCCGCTGGGAGGTATCGGCGGTGAACCGCGCGGCGATAGCCGAGGCGACGCGGCGCGGGATTGAGGTGGCGCTCGTGACTGGGCGGCGTTATGACTTTGCGCTGCCCGTGGCGCAGCAGATCGATTCGCCGCTGACGATGATCGTGAATAATGGGGCCCTGGTGCGGACCAAGCAGGGACAGACGCTGGTGCGGCACCTGTTGCCACGGGAGACCGCGCGGCGCGTGCTGCTGGCCACGGAGCAGTGGCGCACGGCCACGGCGGTGGTATTTGACCGCCCCAAGGCGAACCAAGTGATGCTGCAGACCATCGATTGGAAGGACGCCACGCGGGAAGGCTATTACGCGCGAAACCGCGAGTTTCTGGCGGAAGCGGTGCCGCTGGAGAGTTGCCTGGAGGAAGACCCTATCCAGGTAATGTTTACAGGCGCGGTGGCTCCCATGCGGGAAGCCGAAATGGCCCTGCGAAGCGTCAAATTCGTGGAGGAGTTTGCGCTGGCGGTGACGGTGTATGAGGAGAAGGATTTTTCGATGATTGACGTGATACACCCGGCGGTGTCGAAAGGCGCGGCCCTGGCCGAATGGGCAGGCGCGCGGGGTGTGGCGCGTGAAGAAATACTGGCCATTGGCGACAATCACAACGATCTGGAAATGCTATGCTTTGCTGGAGTACCCGTGGTGATGGAAAACGGCGTGCCGGAGCTGAAAGAACGCGGGTGGCACGTGACGCGGTCGAACGACGAGGACGGAGTGGCAGCGGCAATCGAGCGGTTCGCGCTGGTGGAGGCGGCAGAGTGATTGTGGGAGTCAGACAGATACTAACCGGCGGGTTTGCAGCGTTTGCCCTGCTGCTGGGCGGGGCGACGGCGGCGCGGGCCGACTATGTGGTGCTGCGAAGCGGGGCGCGGCTGAACGTGACCGGCTACGAGATTCTCAGCGACCGGTACATTTTGCATTTGAAGGGCGGCGTAGCGGAAGTGCCTCTGGCGGATATCGTGGGCATCGAGCCGGAAGAGGTTTTTGAGCCCACGGAGCAGCCGCTGAACGAGAAGACCCCGTTCCAGAAGATTATTCGAGCTGCGGCGGAACGGTATGACATGGACGCGGATCTGATTCACTGCGTGGTGGCGGTGGAATCGAATTTCGACCCGAAAGCTGTATCGCCCAAAAATGCGCGCGGGCTAATGCAACTGATGCCGCAGACGGCGGCGCACTACGGCGTGAAGGACGCGTTTGACCCGGAAGAGAATGTGAATGCCGGGACGCGGTATTTGAAGGAACTACTGGGAAAATACCATAACCTGACGCTGGCGCTGGCTGCTTATAATGCCGGTCCGGAGCGCGTGGATCAATATGGCCGGCGCGTGCCACCTTACTTGGAGACAATGAAGTACGTACAGCGAATTGCGAAGAGCTACGCGAAAATCAAAGCCGAAAGCGCCGCGCAAAAGCAGAACGGCTGAGGCTGTTCTGAAATTGAAATAGCTGGCTTCTGTTTTCTCATGCTATGGCTAGAACTGTATGGGAGTTTAGACGTTCAGGGCATCGTTTCATGGTGGAACTGCAAAAGCTACAATGCCTCGTGCGGAATGAGGTGTTCGGACTCCACGACGGGGCCGGTCCGCCAGCCGGGACAGGAGAATACAGGATGAAGAAGCATCGAATCCTTTTGAGCGGTATCTTGCTCGTATTGTCTCTTGGGGAAATGACACCACAATCCGCGCAGGAGGTTCCCAAGGGCTCTGAAAAATCTGATTTGAGACACGACCACGCACTCCTCCTCGGCTTCCTGAGAACAATTAACACAGCCGAAGTAGATGAGCTTTCTACTTACGGCGCGTATGCGTCATGGCAGACTCTTCTGGCGCACCAACAACAATTTTTGCAAGAGTGGCTCACAAGGTTTTACTCGCAGGACACCATTGCTCATTTCGGCTCCACGTCAGAAATCCTGCCTGGGTGGAACCTGAGACTGGATGTGCAAACGGGCGGCAAAGGGTACGTAGCCTTCTTGGAAGACGCAAAAGACAAAACGGGATACGCGGCAGTTACTGATGAACGCGCAGTAATCAGGGAATGCAAATACCTTCAGTGAAGCGCGACGTAGCCGCTCGGATGGCCATTTCGTCAAATGTTATTGATTCGGCGGAGGAGCCTGCAGAGGCGGCATTTGGTTCGGATCCTGAATACCGCTGGGGTTGGATACAGGAGCGGGGTTCGGATTGACAGTGCCTGGTGCCCCGAGGCCGTTCTGCGGCGGAGCGCCAGCCGGAGTGCCGATACCGGCGGGAGCGCGACCCACCATCCTGACGTCTTTTGAGGGATCCCAGATAAACTCAAACTGCCGGTAGTTTTTTGCCTTGTCATACCACATGAAGGATGCGTGATTTACTTTGCTACCCACGCCGATGATGTTCCCGCCGATGGTGTTGCTGGCATCCATGGAACCGGCTAGGGAATGCGGTTGGCTTGGATCATTCGCGGAGTCGGAATTGTCCGCGCTCGGGTTTGTGGCGGAACCGGAATTTTGCAGGGCGGTTCCCATTGCACCCCCTTGCGCCCCTCCACCGGATTGGTTTGCGCTGGAGGTAGAAGAGCTGAGCGAATTGGAATTGCCAAAGCTGGAATTTGAAAACGCGGAATTGCCAGAGGAGGAGAACAGAGAGGACGTACCTGCTGCCTGCGCGCCGGCGAGGGCCGGAGCGACCGGTTGTCCAGTCAGGCTGATGGTTCGGTTCTTAACGCTCCCGATCAACATACCGTTGGGACCGACATAGATCAGCCGCCAGGAGCCATCGACCTTGTTCATGGGATCCTTGAAAGACTGACGCATGAAACGAATGCCGGCGGTTTTGGGCTTGGTCAAATCTTCCAAGGAGGTCGGGAAGCGATGCAGCTTCATGTAGTACATGCGCACTCCCCGGACGTATTGCTGGCCACGCCAGACCATCTCCGCTTCCCTTTCGCGCTGGATGCTGCTGAGGACCGTGGGGGCCGCGGCGAGCGTGCTGAGTACCAGGAGTGCAAGGAAACACATGATCATCAACAGAGCGTAGCCGGACTCTGCGTTGCGTACGGGGCGTTTGTGAGTGAGCGGTTTCATACTGGCGGCGGCATCTCCAGGTTACTGGAATTCTTCTTGCCCGTATTGATGTCTTGGTATTCGATGCGGTCATTGCCGATGTGCGTTATCCGAATGTGGTTCAGAATGGTGTCGCCCTCTTGCACAATGTGAACCTCCTCACCATCGAGGAGAAAGGCGCGACGGGGGCCCTTGGTGTCCAGGGTGCCATAGCCGAAGAATTTCATAGCTAGCGTCGGCGGAGGGGGCTCCGGGGGCGGCATGGGGCCGACTGGCTGGGGCGGTGGTTCTACGGGCTTTAAGGCCGCGAGTTGCGCCAGTGAAGGGGGAGGCGGGCCGGCAATAAAGATATTGCGGCCGGAAGATTTGTACTCGGTGGAGCGGGCCGAATTCATGTGCTCAAATATGAGGCTGTAATCCTCCGCGTTGATGGGGGCATAGGGCTGCGAGGGGCTAGAACCGCTCGGGATTCTGGGAGTGCCAAAGGAGAAATACCAGACCAAGCCCGCGACCAGCAGGAGCGCCACGAGCGCGATCACTTGCTTCTTTTGTTTCGTCTCTGCCATTAGGCCTTCCGAAGATAGGTGCGCATGTGGAGAGTGACCCGGAGCGCGCCAACAGGCCCCTGTCCCGAAACCTCGGAGTCCACAGCAAGGGTATCCACGATGTAAACATTCTTGGAACGCTGCAAACGATTCAGGAAAGTCACAATCCCGTTGTAATCGCCGGTCACGGAGGACTCCACCGTCAACTCCGTCAGATTGCGCTCTTTCTCTTCCTTCGGGTGAAAACTCCTGTGATCCACGATGAGATGGGATGCGCGGGCAAATTCATCCATTTCCTGGGTGAGGACGGAATAACCGCTAGAGGCGGGAAGCAGAGTGGCCTCAAACTGGTCGAATTCCTTCAGGGTTTGAGGAATCTTTGCCCGGATTTCCGCTCCGCGCCTGACGTCGGCTCTCACGAGAGCCAACTGGCGGGTTTGTGCGGACAGAAGCTGCTGCCGATTCTCCTGGGGAGAAGAGAGTTGCGAATTGAAATAGAATAACGCTCCGTCAGCGAGGAGAAGAATTGTGAGACCGGCGATGATGAATTTCTGTTTGAGCTGAAAGTCGCGCATGGTCAGATACCCGTATAGATCGCAGAAAACTCAAGCGAAAACACATCCGTGTTTGCCCCGACTCCCTGTCTTGCTGGTGCGTCGGAGGTAACTTCGATGTGGGTAAAAGACTTGGATTCTTCGAAGGCCTTGAGGATCCCCACTTTCGAATCCTGGTTGTACCCAGCGATGACAAACTTCACGGCAACCGTACCATGCTCGAGCGTTGGATCGATGCGCAATACATGGACGCCCGGAGGCAAGGTGTGCTCGAGATCCATGAACATTTTGGTCCAATTGAAGCTGCGCGCCTCGATGACAGAGCCGATAAACTTGGCGCGCTCCTGAAGATTGCGGTTTTCAGGCCGCTCGTAAAAACGCACCAGGTCGTCGCGCTGGTCCTGCAGGCGGGCCATCTCCTGTTGAATCTTTCCGGCGCGAGCGCGAAAATCCTCGTCCGCTTTGCGCAACGTGAGGAAATGCAAGCCAAGGGAAGCAAAAAGCGCGATGCCGACGAGACCCAGAAGCGCGGCGCCCATGAGAAACCGCCGGTGACTGACCAACGGCTTGGTGGCGAGATTGAGTCTGATGTACATACGATTCTGAGTCGATTCTCCTTCAGTTCCGGTGCAACATCCAACCAACCAGGCCTTCCAATTCACGGTCCGCGAGAGGGCGGGCATCGGCGCTCACGTTGCCATCCGAAACAGCCGCAGCCAGGAGGGAGCGCACCGGGCACTTGAATTCCTCTTCGAGCGGCTGCACAAACTGTTGCAAGCGTGTCCCCAAGCCCGCAATGCGAACCGCTTGTATGCCTTCCTGCCAGGTGTCCTGATAGTAGGCAGCCAGAGGAAAAACCTCTTCTAGAAGCATCTGGGGTGTGAGCGTGTCCGAGTGAGTGGGAAGTTCAGTGCAGCGGTATCCGGCCAGAACACCTTCACGGACGATGGCAGTGGTCAGAGAAGTGCCCGAAATGCGGGCCAACAACGTAGGTTTCTGATCCTCGAGGAGACTAATGGCGGCGAGTGTGGAGCTCAACACGACTCCAGGCCGAAGGTGGACTTCCTCGAGAAGGGCTTCGTATTCCTTGATGATACGCAAGCGGGCGATGGCGGTAACCACATCGACTCCGTCGGTCCGCGGGGCCTGGCGCATGTACGAGAGCAGCGTTTCCTCGACTTCAAAAGGGACGCTCTTTTTCAACTTCCAGCGCAACATGGGGATGACTTCATCGCTGCGGCGCGGGAATTCGTCGAAGTGTTGAACAAAGACGCGGATCACGGGGTCTGGAACGAGAAGGGCAATATCTTCCTCGTTGGCTTCGAGTATCCTGCAGACACTCGCGACCGCGGCCTTCACGGCGACAACATTCACAACATTGGGTTCAATCGCCGAAGGAACGACGGCGCCCTTGGGCAACTCTTCGACGTAGTATCCGACGTGAGAACCGTTGTGGGCAAAGCGCACGCCCGCCACCTGCTCTGGAGAAAATTCAATGGCCAGATGAGGATGAGGAGTGGCTTCCATCCAACGGCTGAAGCGCTGGAACAGACCAAGCCGGGAGTTGGAGCCCTGAAATGTGGCGGTGTTACTCAACGAAGGTCACCTTATTAATTTCCCGTAAAGTGGTCACACCATCGCGAACCTTGGCGAGACCGCTTTGACGCAAGGTAATCATACCCTCGACGATGGCCGCGCGCTTAATTTCCGAAGTGGGCCTGCGATCGACAATCATCTCCCGGATGTGATCGCTCAAGTCCAGCAATTCGCAAATGGCGCTGCGCCCGTGAAACCCGGTGCCAGAACATTCGAGGCAGCCAGCACCTTCGGAAAACTGGTAATTGGAGGCCGTGGAAGGGTCGATCCCGGATTCTGTCAACTCCGCCGCAGTGTGCTTCTTGGGGCGCTTACAGTTGGAGCAGATGAGACGGACCAGGCGCTGGGCCATGATGCAGTTGAGAGCGGAAACGAAATTGTAGGGTTCGACACCCATGTTGATAAAACGGCCGATGACGTCGGTGACGTTATTGGCGTGAACGGTGGTGAAGACGAGGTGGCCGGTGAGCGCGGACTGGATCGCGATTTGAGCGGTTTCCTGGTCGCGGATTTCCCCGACCATGATTTTGTCCGGGTCATGGCGCAGGATGGAGCGCAACCCGCGAGCGAAAGTGAGGCCCTTCTTTTCGTTTACGGGAATCTGCGTGATGCCGCGGAGTTGATACTCAACCGGATCTTCGATCGTAACGATCTTATCCTCGTCGGACTTGATTTCATTGATAGCGGCGTAAAGGGTGGTGGTCTTTCCGGAACCAGTCGGACCAGTGACAAGCACCATGCCGTAGGGCTCACGGATATAGCGGCGGAAGCGTTTGGTTTCTTCCGCGGAGAAGCCGACAACGTCGAGGCTGAGACTCTGGAATTTCTCGGAGAGAGTTTCCTTGTCGAGAACCCGCAGGACGGCATCTTCGCCGTGGCTGGCGGGCATGATGGAAACGCGCAGGTCGATGAAGCGGCCCTTGTATTTCACGCGGAAACGGCCGTCCTGGGGAACGCGGCGCTCGGCGATATCGAGGTCGCTGAGGACCTTGATGCGGGATAGCACGGTCGAGTGCCATTCCTTGGCGATGGGTTGCATGGCATGTTGGAGTACGCCGTCTATGCGGTACTTGACCGCCACTTCGGCGTCGCGCGCTTCGATGTGAATGTCACTGGCGCGGCGCTCGAGGGCAGTGAAGATAATGGTCTCGACAAGCCGAACGACAGGGCTGACGGTGGTATCGCGGGTTAGGCGGTCACCGGAGATGGTCTCCTCGCCCTCTTCTTCTTCCTCCTTGGAAACTTGCAAGGTGAAAGCCTCGGTGGCTTGTTCGAGGACACGCTGGGACTGCTCGGTGCGCTTGAGGATGTCGCCGATCTGACGAGGTGTGGCCACGCGGATGGCCAATTTCTTTCCAAGAAGAAGGGGAAGTTCGTCGCTCAGCAGAACCTGGCTGGGATCGGCGGCGGCAATGACCAAGGTGCCGTCGTGCACCAGCAGGGGAACGAAGTTATAGCGGAACATGAGATCCGCGGGAATGGTGCGGAACAGGTCGGGATCAATGCGTTGTTCGAGAAGATCGATAAAGCCGCAGCGGTAACGAGTGGCCAGGCGGCGAGCCTGTTCGCGCTCCTGGTCAAGGTCGACCGGACCGCCGCCAGGGGGGAGGCCGGCATTGGGAAGTTTGGGATCTGGAGTGGCCATAGAAGTTCCTTACTTTGCCGTTCCCGAGATGGAGAACGAGAAAATTGGCAAATACAGAGAAATCAGAATGAAGGCAACGATGAGCCCCATGAATACCAGTAGAAGCGGCTCAATAAGGGAAACCATGGCGCCCAATTTGATGCTGACTTCTTCTTCGTAGAATTCGGCTACGCTATTCAACATGGGAGCTAAGGCGCCGCTCGACTCTCCTACCTCAATCATGTCCAAGGCCATATCCGGCATAACGCGATTGGCGGAGAGAGCCCCATGCAAGGACTCGCCTTCCCGGACCATCTGAGTGGCCTGCCCGACCGTGCCGCGCAACAGTCTGCTGCCGAGAGATTCCGCGGCAGTCGAGAGGGCAGCAACCAGGGGCGTGCCTCCTGTAAGAAGCGTTCCGAGAGTACGGCAAAACTGGGCGACCTGAAATTTCAGGAGAGTCTGACCGAGCACTGGCAGCTTGAACTTGAGACGATCAAAGGCCACGCCACCCTCCGCGCTGCGCGACCAGAAAAAAATTGCTATTACTGTAAGAACCAGAAGGGCGACGAAACCGAGGATGTAATAACGGTAATCGACTGTTAAGGCAATGAGTAACTTCGTAGGTCCGGGCAAATCCATGCCCATCTCACGGTAAAGGGCGCCGAACTTCGGAACCACAAAGGTGACAAGGTAGGTCACAATGATTGTGGCCACAGTTATCAAAAGTGCGGGGTAGACGAGCGCCGCGAGGATCTTCTTCTGGACGCCCGTGCTGACGCGTTGGTAGGCAATGTAGTATTCCAGAACGCCAGAGAGGTTGCCGCTCTTTTCGCCCGCAAGAATTGCCGTCGAATACACCTTGGAGAAGACGCCGGCTTCGTCAACAGCTTCCGAGAGAGACCGGCCTTCCCGGACGCGATCTCGAATCTGGATCAGGATGGGTCGAAGCTTCGGAGCGCTTGCGCGAGTGGCTAGCAAGTCCAGAGCGCGAAGGATGGGCAGGCCAGCCTTAATGAGGGTATTGAATTGCTGGTTCAGAACGAGGAAGTCGTTGCCACCAACTTTGCGTTCTTTGCGCACACCAAACATGCCGCTGAGGAGGGAGTTGCGGGCATCAACCGAATAGACATAGAGGCCACGATCGGCAAGCTTCTGGCGTGCTTCCTCACTGGTGGCTGCCGCTTCCACGTGAGAAAACACACGGCCATTGGCATCGGCGACGCGGCAGACGAATTCGCCCATAGACTAATAGTTTACCTCAAGCGGAGCCTGCCCGGAATTGGTGAAGCGCAAACAGGTTGTCTAAAGGGCAAGTCTCATCACTCCTATTGTTTACTGACGCAGGCCAGGCGTATCCGGTAGCAACCCATCAACGATTACGGCGTTACCGGGAGGTACAAATTGAAACAGCGCGTTGTCCAAAGTGGGATTCCACTGCCAGGCAGTGAACGAGAATTCCAGTTGCACGCCGCCGTCTTGCGGGATCACGATTCGGTTGAGATTCCCTTCCACAGACAATTCAAAAAGTGCGGATTTTGCGAGAGCAGAACCCGCATCGGCAGCCTCGCGGAAGTCACAGCGGTAAACTGAGTCGGTGGATTGAGCAGGTTTGATATCGCGCGCCATCTTTACTTTGGAGCAAAGGTGCGAAAGTTTCATGTGGGAGGTAAGGAACGCGAGCGGTGTGCGCCAATCCTCGCTGCGCTTGACAGCCATGCGGGTGGCGGTGTGGTCTGCAGGAGAATAAAACCAGACAAATTTGCCGTCGACCAGAAAGGTGTTCTTTTCCGGCGCCTGGTAATCCCAGCGCATCTTTCCGGGACGCTGGAAGTAGGCATCGCCAGCCTCAGTTCGCACAACGCGCCCATTTTCGGAATAACGCTCGAGAAAAGTGGCCTGGAGACGAGTGGCATCGCGGTATTTCTCTTCGAAACGGCGCAAGAGCAGCGCCTCTGATGCATTGGGCGCATACGACTTCTCAATGGCGGGCGACCCGTTAGCTCGGGCCGGGGCAGGCGCGGATGGAACCTCCTGAATGAAAGAGAGTAGGGTAGGAAGAAAGAGGAACATGAAGGTGCAGAATCGGAATGGAAGAATGGAGCGCACGGAAGAAGTATAGCAAGCGGTCAGCATTGTTAAGCAGAGCACCGACAGATCCCGAAAACGTGTAGGAGTGCGGGTTCTTGCCTACACTGAAGAGGCGCGAATCGACGGCTTACCTCGATCATTCGCAAGGAGATGCTGTTAGATTTCATGGAGCAAAGAACAGCGAGAATCGCGGCCTTACCAAAGTTGGAGCCGGATCGAATCGAAAAAATGAGCGTGGTACTGCTTTTCGTTCTGGCGGCGGCGTGCTACGTAAATACCCTATTCAATGCTTTTGTCTATGATGACGAACTACAGATTTTGCAAAACCCGTACATAAAAAGCTGGGAGTATCTGCCAGCAATATTTCGCACGACGGTATGGTCGTTTATCGGGTCGGCGGGTGAAACGAATTACTATCGGCCGTTGATGACGCTGACGTACTTGGCGTTGTGGAAGGCGTTTGGGAACTTGCCGTTGGGATTCCATTTGTTCAACCTCCTGGTCAATGCGCTGGTAGTCACCTGCGTCTACTATGCGGGCCGGGAATTATTCAAGGATCAGTGGGCAGCGGTTGTTGCCGCGGCACTGTTCGCCGTGCACCCGGTTCATACGGAAACGGTCAGCTGGATCGCGGCGGTGCCCGACCTGGAGGCCACGCTCCTTTGCCTTTTGGCGTTCTTCGTGTACGCGAAAAGCCCAGAAATTGGCTGGAAAAGGCAGGCATTAGTGGTGCTCTGCTTTTTGCTGGCCCTGTTGGCGAAGGAACCGGCGCTGATGCTGGTGGCGCTGCTCGTTTACTATGAACATTTTGTGCGCGAAGGGCGAAACGAAACCACATTTGTAGTGAAGGTAAAGAGGTACTTACCGGCATGCGCTGCGGGCGCGGGCTACCTGCTGCTGCGCATCGCGCTGCTTGGGAAACTGGCACCGGTGCTGCAACACGCCCAGGTCACCTGGCCTCAAGCCATCTATTCGGCGTTTGCACTGGTTAGCGAATACGCCCGGCTCCTGCTCTGGCCCGCGCGGCTATCGGCGTTTCACGTATTCCACGTGAGCAATTCGTTTGAGGAAACATCCGTGCTTCTTGGAGCAGGAATCGTGGTTGCAAGCGCGGTGCTGGCACTGCTGTTTCACCGGCGATGGCCCGCGGCAGCGTTTTGCATTGTTTGGATAGGGGTTACGCTCGCGCCGGTGTTGAACGCGCGCTGGATGGCTGCGAACGTCCTCACCGAACGCTATCTCTATCTGCCTTCCGTGGGATTCTGCTGGCTGGCGGGCTGGGTTGCCAAGGGGACATGGAACTTCCTGAACGAGAAGAAGAATGCACAAACGGCTTTGCGCGTTGCCCTGTGTGCTGCAGGAATTGCGCTGGCGGTCCTGGGCACGGCGAAAACATGGGCACGCAATCGGATCTGGAGCGACGATGTGACCCTGTATACCAAGACCCTGGAAACGGATCCAGATTCCTACGTCATGCACATGAATCTGGGTGTCAATTATTACGAGAAGCGGGATTTCGCCAGGTCCGAGCAGGAATTGCGGCGCGCGCTGGCGCTGAAACCGGATAGCCCAAACGTTCTCAATGCGCTCGGCTGTGTTTACCTCGAGGAAGACCGCCCGGAAGAGGCGGCCAGACTGCTGCAGAGGGCGATCGCGCTGAAACCACAGTGGACGGATCCTCATTTCAACTATGGAAGGATACTTAAGAAGATCGGGCAAAACGATGCAGCGCTCGCGGAATTTCGGAAGGCAGTGAAAGTTGGACCGTTGAACGCAACTGCCAGGCTCTTTCTCGCTGACGAGTTGGCGGAACGAGGCAAAGACTCCGAAGCGGAGGAAGAATACAGAGAGTCCATTAAACTCTCCCCTTCCCTCATGGCTCAACGCAATTTAGTGAATATTCTATTGAGAACAGGAAACGAAATCTCCGCGGAAATGGTCCTCCGCCAGATAGCGACAGCGTACCCCTACGATAGTGCGACGCACATAAAGTTGGGCCGCCTTCTGGAGAAGAATGGAAAGACGGAAGAGGCGAAGAGGGAATACACGGCTGCGTTGGTGACCGATCCAGCTAACGCGGAGGCACTTGCGGCGCTCAGGCGATTCGACAGCGCGACAAAAAAACAGAAGCCGGATTGACCCTACGAACTGCTTACTGCAAGGCAGAACTAGTGGGCGTAGGAATGGCACCGTTCAATGTGTAGCGGATAATGCCGGTCTGATCGGTGAAGAAGGCGCGCTGTCCGCTTGCCCCTGGGGCTACCGGCACGCTGGTAGCGGTGAAGGAGGAATTCAATCCGGCGACTGCGATTGGCAGATAAGTGAACTGGTACCCGTTCTTGGTCGAGGGGTCCGAGGCGCCGAGAACGTCATCAATACAGTTCTTGCCACCTGCACAAAGTACTCCCGTGTGGAGTTCCATCAGCGTAGCAGAGTAACCGATGTCAGGGCAGGCAGCTGAATACGTGGTTTCGCCGGTGGTAATAGTGCGCAGAGCTTCCGCTGCGCCGGCTTCGTTCGCCGCCATCCTAGCCCGCATCAAATTAGGAATGGCTATGGCCGCGACGATCAAAATGATCGCGACGACAATCAACAATTCGATCAGGGAGAAGCCCGCCTGGGACCGCCGTAGCTGGTTCGGAACCGCGCCCCTGCGAGCTGCGTTGCGATTCATGCGAACACCTCATGGACTACCTACACTAAAGATAACAAGCCTCACGCCCGGAATCTGTGATGTGCGACGTTAGTTAAAGAGCAATTCAGTTTCCAACCACCTTGACACCCTAAGCCGAAGGATCCTTCGACCTCACCTGTACCAAAAAAAGGGGGGGAGCCGTAGGGCTCCCCCCTTTTGGGGAATGAAGAATACTCCTGGTCTACTGCAACGCCGAACTGGCGGCCGTTGGCGCCACGCCGGTAATGGTGTAGCGAGACACGCCGGACTGATCGGAAAAGAAACCGCGCTGGCCAGTCGATCCGATAGCAATGGGAACGCCGGTGACCGCATAAATGTTGTTGACCGGTGAACCGCCCAGTTGCGCGCCGACCATGGCGAAGGTATAGCCGGATTTCTGCTGCGTAATGCTCAGGGTAGAATCGATTAAGCAGGCGTTTGCAATGGTGCCGAGGGCTCCCGCCGGGCATTGCGCGACGGTGCCTCCAAGATTAGCGAGGCCTACTGCATAGCCTGTATCTGGATAATTTGCCGCATACGTCACCTGCGCGGTATTGATAGTGCGGATCGAGCCGACGGCCGAAGACTCATTCGCCGCCATACGGGAACGCATGAGGTTCGGGATAGCGATGGCCGCGATGATCAAAATGATCGCCACGACGATCAGCAGTTCGATAAGAGAGAAACCCTTTTGCTTCTTCATGAAATCTCCTTGAGAGAGTGTTTGGTGCCAGAGCACGCCTTGAAAATGAGCAAGGCAGATGCCAATGCGCCCAGATTGACTTCCGGTTGCCTTGTTCACCAGTAAAAAACAGACAATACAGTAGTTAACATGGGCCATAGAGCGAGAGTTGTTGCCGCTGACAGGTGCCAGAGAGTAGCAAGCATCCGATTGTGACATTTTGTGTCACTCTCGGGGGCCGCAAACTGTCACCCGGTTTGCCTCTCTGTAACTGGTATTTTGACCGGAGGGACAGAACTCCTGACCGTTTTCATTTGGAAAAACTCCTGGCTAGCCTCCGAATTGAGGCACAGTTCAGCGGCGGGTTGACTCCGCGACGGGCCGTCGACCTTCTTAACTGCAAGATAGCAAGCAGCGACGGTGACAGAGCAGGCAAGCCACGGAATTAGCGGAGAGCGCCAGAAGAAGAGGGGAGCATATTGCAGAGCCATCAACCACACCAGTACTCCCGCCAGGCCAATGCCAAGTGGGAAAAGCTGCCGGAAGCGTTGATGGCCGATGAGCAGATTACTAAAGGCGAGAATGAGGAGAGAGAAAGGAACAGCCACAACGAGATCAACAAAGTAGTGTTCCCCGGTGCCAAGTGTGGCAAAGAGAGTGAAAACAACGAAGAGAGCTGCAATCGTTTTTTCCAAGCGGCTGAGATCGCGGGTGTACCAGAAGACAAGAAAAATCCAAGCGGCGTGAAGAGAGGGAATGGCATTTCTGGCACCCGCGAGGGGAACGGGTTCAAGGAAGAGGTGGCGGGCCTGCTGCAGGGAAAGTGGGTCCCACGGAAAGCGGCCCTCAAAAAGGTGGACAGGGCCAAGGGCGGGGAACAGATTGTAGAAGAGAATGCCAACGGGGCCGGTGATCAGGAAAGCGACACAAGCTGCCAAGGCTGTCCGGGGGTTGCGCAGGACACAACCGGCAAAGGCAAGTCCGATGGCAACAGGAAGACCGATATAGGCGGCGACAGAAATAAAGGAGAGGGCAGGAAAACGCAAAAAAAGCCGTCCCATCAGAAAGGGCAATTGGATTCGCGTACTGGCATCGAAAGAGTAAAGATAGAGATCGAGTACTTTCGGATGGAAGCGCTCGGTCCAGAAAAGGAAGAGGGAAGCAAACCATTCCGAGACAACAAAAAGTAAGGAGGGAATCAGAACGAAGGCAGCAAGGCGGCGTTGTGACGGAGGAGCCCAGACGAGCCTGAGAAAGAGTACGCCAAGGCTGGCCATGCCAAGCAGGGAAACCCAAACCGGCCAGGTCGAAGGGTAGCCCAGGAGGCGAAATTCCAAGGCAGCAAGAACAGTGAATAGAAGCAGGGTAGCGAGAAACTCGCGAAGGGAAGCGCTTGTGCGGACAAGGATGAAAAAAAGGCTGAGTAAGGCAATCGAGAAGAAGGGGGAGTCCAGTGTGCCAATGAAAAGAAAACGAGCGCTGCAAAGGTAGAGGATACCGTTAAGGAGAATGAGACTGAGAGCAAGTCGTACAATGATGGCAGGCTTCATGTCTTTCCATCCGGATTAGGCGCATCGTGTGCCAAAGACAGTCTCATTCTCTCCGTTGCAGCAGCAAACTCACAAACGAGAAGGCTGTCGGATTGTCCAATCGTGTACGTGCGCGCACAGCGAAAACCAGAAAATGCTCCGCCGTGCCAGGTAGACGCCGCATTCACAGGTTGTGCTTTTTGACGAAGTGGCGGAGGGATCGATAGCCCACTTTCCACGGCCTCGACACCCGTGACCGGGCAGCAGCAAAGGGCTACGGCTGAGGCACGAGTGTGCTCTCGTTCATTACGCCAAGCAGCCTTTGGGCTTGCGCGTTAGTGGGATCCAAACGCAAGGCAGCCGTGGCATCGGCACGGGCAGACTCTGCGTCGCCACGCCAATAGCGAATGACGGCCCTGTTCGACCAGGCGCGAGAGTCCCCCGGAGAAGCCGCGATCTCCTCGTTCAAAATCTTCAGCGCATCGTCATTCCTTCCGAGCTTCATGAGCTGCGCCGCCAGGGTCACTGCCTCGTATTCGTATCTGATGTCATCCTTTGCGGTCATGGACAGAGCCTCTTGCATCAACCGGAGTGCCTCCCCATCGTGACCCAAGCGGGACTCGATAATTCCATAGGAGACCATGGCCTCGACAAAGCTCGGGTAAATGCGGAGGGTGGTTTGGAACTCTGTTTCGGCCTCATCCAACTGGCCCCGGTGCATGAATTCGGTTCCGAGAGCAGCGTGCGCCTTGGCACTTTCCGGGACCGCCCGTACGGCGGCTGAAAAAAGAGTGAAATTGTCCCGCCAGTCCCGGTTGCGGACGATCGTGCGCACCGCCAGAGCAGCGACCGCAAGGGCGAGCACGGTCCATGCCAGTCTCCGTTGGTGTTTCTCCAGCCGCGCCCAAAGCAACGCAACGAGCACGCAAAAACCCGCGGAAGGAAGGTATGCCAGTCGCTCACCCATCATCGTCCCCGTCGGTACGAGAATGTTCGCTGTAACTGCAAAGCCGATAAAATACACTGCTCCCGCCAGGACCCACTCCTTTTGCTGCTTCCTTATAGCCCATATCCAAAGCCCCAGGACAAAAACGGTTGCGACGGCCGCAGGCACGGTCTGCCGCCAACTCGAATAGACGACAATTGCGCTATAAGAGTAGTCGCACGAGAGTGTGGCAGGATAAACATGGAGGCCGAGGTACTTCCACGCGATGCGCAAGGCGTTGAGAATTCTGAGACTGGCGGGAATGTGCGCGAGCGGATTGTCCAGAGCATTGATGAACTTTTCCCCGAACCGTCCTCCCTGGGCTTTCCGGAGCAGAGCCAGATAGAGTAGGGTGACGCCAGCGATGGAACCGTAGCGTCGAAGCGGCTTCAGTTTGCCGCGCGCATAGTCACCGGCTAGGGCCAACGGCAGGAAGGTCACCGCCGATTCCTTTGCCAACAGCGCCAGCACAAAACAGACTAGCGCGGGAATGAGCCGGTCGTGCAGGTGTAGGAGCCACGCCGCTAGCAGGAATCCGACGGCCAGCGACTCTGAACGTCCCACGATGGAGGCCACTGTCTCGGTATGAATCGGGTGCACGGCGAATAACAGGGCAGCGACCCAAGCCACTGTCGTTCCTTGGGGAACGGTTTCGAGGAGCTCCTTCAGGACCAGGAAAAGAAACAACGTGACCGCCGAATGAAGCAGCAAATTGACGAGGTGATAGCCCCACACGGTTGTACCCCCAGATGCCCAGTTCAAGGCAAATGTGGCGAAAGTGAGGGGGCGGAAGATGTTAAGGTCTTTGGTCGCCGTAAATATTGCTTTTATGGAAGGACTGGTCACCGCCGGATTATTGAGGATGTACGGAAAATCGTCCATGGTGAAGCCGTTGGCCAGAGTGTTGCCATAGACAAGGATCGTTAGCGACAGGAGGAGCGAGATACGCAGCCGTTCGGTCATTCTGCGAGGACCTTCCTTCGTGGTTCTTCATGCATCTGGAACCTTGCCCCGATGCTCTCCAGCCGTCCAATCAATAAACGATGTTGCATCTTCAAAGGTTGTGTTTCTTGGCGAAGTGGCGGAAGGAGCGGTAGCTGATCTTGAGCAATTCGGCGGCCCGCGTGCGAACGCCACCTGATCTCTCCAGTGCGGCTTGCAGATAGCGTTTTTCGGTTTCCGCAATCGCGCGCTCAAAGTCGATGCCATCGGGAGGAATCTGCGCACCATCGGACTGCCCCAGGGGGGCTGACACGGCCGTCGAGGTACCCACAACGCGGTCTGGCAGGACGGCTAGAGAGATTTCTGGTCCGCTCTCGAGTGCCACGGCGCGCTCAATGGTGTTTTCCAGTTCGCGGACATTCCCCGGCCAGTCGTAGGACTCCAGCCGGCTCATGGCTCCCGGGGAAATGCCTTCGATATTCTTTGACATCGACTTCCGGAACGACTCCAGGAAATGACGCGCCAGGAGAGGAATATCCTCACGACGATCACGCAGCGCGGGAACGTGAAGAGGTATGACGCTTAAACGGTAAAAGAGATCTTCGCGGAATTCACCGGCGGCAATGGCCTTCTCCAGGTCCTTGTTTGTCGCGGCGATAACGCGGACGTCAACGTCGATTTCCTCGGTGCTGCCGAGGGGGCGGACTTTCCCTTCCTGGAGAACACGGAAGAGCTTGACCTGCATAGCCAAATTCATGTTGCCGATCTCATCCATGAAGAGTGTGCCTCCATGGGAGGCCTGAAAAAGACCGCGACGGTTTTCGTTGGCACCCGTAAAAGCCCCTTTGGTGTAACCGAACAATTCGGATTCCAGCAGCGTTTCGGGAAAGGCGCCGCAATTGATGGTGATGAAAGGCGCGTGGGCGCGGGAGCTGTTCTCATGGATGGCGCGCGCGACCAATTCCTTGCCCGTGCCACTTTCGCCAGTGATCAGCACACGGCTATTCTGGGGCGCCACGGTTTGGATGAGGTCGAAGATGGCCTTCATCTTCGGGCTTTGGCCAATGATATTGTCAAGTCCCGTGAGACGGCGGAGTTCACGGCGGAGATAGCCGGCTTCCTTCTTCCACTTCAAGCTTTCCGTGACCTCGCGGACCGCCACGCGCAGCTGTTCCACCAGGTCGTGATCCTTGATCACATAACGGTTGGCTCCTTCGTTGGCAGCGGCAATAGCCGTCTCCAGAGAGGGAACGCCGGTGATCAGGACGAAATGGGCGTCTGGAGAGACTTCCCGCGCGAAGCGCAGCAGTTCCACGCCGCTGGCGCCCGGCATGCGGATATCGGAGATGACGATGTCGAACAGGGAGCCTTCGAGTTTGCGCTTCGCGGCTTCCACGCTGTTGGCTACTTCGACGCGGTGACCTTCCTTGCGGAAGGTGATTTCGAGAAGTTCGCAAATGGACTTCTCGTCGTCGACCACAAGGATGTGGGCCATTTCGCGGCTGGCGTCTTTCGGAGCGGTTTTCGTAGCCTGCATAGCGCCTCATTCGACGCGCGGAAGCTCGACAACAAACTCCGCGCCTTTGTCTTTTTCACTGAAGACATTAATCCGGCCGTTGTGGGCTTGAACAATCTGGTAAACGATGGCTAGGCCGAGGCCCGTGCCACCTTCGAAAGTCGATTGCAGGGGCTCAAAGATTTTCGTGCGCTGCTGGGGTTCCAGCCCGACGCCGGTATCGCGAAAGGAAATGCGCAGCCAGTTGGGATTCTGCTCAATGCCGATAGTGAGCGTACCCCCTTCGGGCATGGCACGCAATGCGTTGTCACAGAGATTCCAGAACACCTGCTTGATCTTGTTGGGGTCCACCCAGGCCTTGGAACCTTGTCCGTTGAAGGCACGGACCAGTTGAAACTTTTTGACCACATCGGGTTTTCGCTCCATCAGCAGAAGCGTTTCTTCCAGCAGCACGCGCACATCGGCTTCCTCAAACGCGTAGGACTTTTCCCTGGAATAGTTCAAGAAATCCGTGATGATGTGATTGAGGCGCTCGGATTCCCTGCCGACAATGCTCACGAGATGTTTCTCGTCTTCCTCGAGGGGCACCAAGCGGCCAAGTTC
>JBAVHY010000481.1:0-5111 GCA_049686315.1 Candidatus Acidiferrum sp.
CGCACGATTCAATTGGCGTCGGCGAAGACGGCCCCACCCACCAGCCCATCGAGCACCTGATTTCCCTGCGCGCCATTCCCAACCTTGTAGTGATGCGTCCTTGCGATGGGAACGAGGTCGCGGAGGCGTGGAAAGTGATCCTGGCCATGCCACGGCAGCCGGTTGCGCTCATCCTCACGCACCAAGCTCTGCCCACATTTGACCGGAAGCGCTTTGCGGCGGCTAGCGGACTGGCGAAGGGAGCTTATGTTCTGGCCGATTCCGAGGGCGCCGAGCCCGAGGTTCTGCTATTGGGCACGGGCAGCGAAGTTTCGCTCTGCGTGGAAGCTTACGAAGAGCTCACACGGCAAGGAGTCCGCGCTCGCGTTGTGAGCATGCCGTCATGGGAGTTGTTTGAAAGGCAGCCCGAAGAATACCGGCGATCGGTGTTGCCTCCGGCTGTCAAGGCGCGCGTCGCTGTGGAGCAGGCATCCACGCTCGGATGGTGCCGCTACGTAGGCATGGACGGAGCGATCCTCGGCATGAAGACATTCGGCGCATCTGCTCCGCTGAAAGTGCTTCAGAAGGAATTTGGATTTACCACGAACCACGTCGTCGAAGCTGCGAAAGCGCAGCTCGCGCAGGTGAAATAAATATGCAAATCGGCGTCGCTTCCGACCGCGCGGGATTTTGGCTGAAAGGCAAGGTCTTAGAGTACCTCGCCGGTTTGGGCCACAACGTGGAAGATCTGGGCACGACCGACACATCTCCGGTCGACTATCCGGACTTTGCTGCGCTGGTTGCTGCTGCGATCCACGGCCAGCGGGCAGAGCGGGCCGTGTTGCTTTGGGGAAGCGGTGTCGGTGCATCCGTGGCCGCGAACAAGTTTCCGGGGATCCGTGCCGGCCTGTGTCACGACACATACTCGGCGCACCAGGGTGTAGAGCACGACCACATGAATGTGCTCGTTCTCGGAGCTCGTGTCATTGGCGAAGAGCTGGCACATGAACTGGTGCATGCGTTTGTGAGCGCTAAGGAGTCGCAGGAAGTGCGGCATCTTCGACGGCTCGCGAAGATTGACGCCATTGAGGCGAACTGCGGTCAGGCGGCTGTGGGCACCCTGTCCAAGGCCTCAGGTCGTGGAGGTTGACAGTTACAGAAACGTAGCAAGCAAAATGACAACGCCAGCTTTGAGCATTTCAAAAGAAACGAATCCTTTGAGGAGCCTCGCCGGTTTCGGTCAATCCGTCTGGCTCGATTACATTCGCCGGAGCTTGATCACCAGCGGAGAATTGAAACGACTGGTCGTGGAGGACGGCCTGCGTGGGGTCACGTCTAATCCGGCCATCTTCGAAAAGGCAATTGTGGGGAGCACGGACTATCAAGCGGTGATCGAGAGCAAAGAATCAGCCGCCCTGGATGCGAAGACCCTCTATGAAAAAATCGCAGTGAAAGACGTGCAGGACGCGGCCGACATTCTGCGCTCCGTCTACGAGGAAAGCAAACAGCGCGATGGCTACGTAAGTCTGGAGGTTTCCCCGTTGCTTGCTCGGGACACAGCAGGAACTGTCGAGGAGGCGCGGAGGCTCTGGAAAGCGGTAAACCGGCCAAACCTGATGGTAAAAGTGCCGGCCACGCCCGAGGGAATTCCTGCCATCCGTCAATTGATCAGCGAAGGAATCAACGTCAACGTGACGCTGCTGTTTTCGCCAGAAGTCTACGAGCAGGTGGCAAAAGCTTACATAGAAGGTTTGACCGCGGGCGCAGCCTCCGGCGGAGATGTCAGCCGGATCGCCAGCGTGGCCAGTTTCTTCATCAGCCGGATCGACACGGCGATAGATGCACAAATGGCCAGCCAACTGAAAACGACGAATGATCCCGCACAGCGGGCACGCCTCGGCGCGCTGGCCGGCAAGGTCGCGATTGCCAGTGCAAAGCTCGCGTATCACCGCTTCGGCGAGTTGTACTCAGAAGATGCGTGGCAGGGCCTCGCCGAAAAGGGCGCACAACCCCAGCGATTGCTGTGGGCCAGCACGAGTACAAAGAATCCCAGCTACAGAGATGTGATTTACGTGGAAGAGCTGATCGGGCCTTCGACTGTGAATACCATTCCGCCTGCGACGCTCAATGCATTCCGCGAGCACGGCCGGCTTCGCGCGAGCCTCACAGAAGACGTGGAGTCTGCGGCCGATACGATGGAGGGCTTGGAACGAGCCGGTGTCTCGATCAAATCCGTGACAGACACTCTCTTAGAGGAGGGGCTGAGCCTGTTCGTTGACGCTTTTGACCAGCTTCTGAGCGCGACGGGCACCAAGAGAGGCAAAAAGCCAACCGCCAAGATCAATTCCATTTCCTACTCCCTGCCGAAGGCACTATCCGCCGCTGTAGACAGCACGCTCGCAGATTGGGAGAACAACGGGAAAATGCGACGTTTGTGGCGGGCGGATGCCTCCCTTTGGTCGGAGAGCGATGAAAATCAATGGCTCGGCTGGTTGGGGATCACTGATGACCAGCTGGCGCACAGTGGCGGCCTCACTTCCTTATCGGCTGAAGTAAAGCAGGCGGGATTCAAGCATGCCGTTCTTCTGGGAATGGGCGGCTCGAGCCTTTGTCCGGAAGTTGTGCGGCTCACCTTCGGGAAGATCGAGGGATTTCCTGAATTGCACGTCCTCGATTCCACCGATCCAGTACAAATCAAGGCGATTGAAGCAAAAATCGATCTCAAATCCACACTGTTCATCGTTTCCAGCAAGTCGGGCGGCACTCTCGAACCAAACATCTACAAGCAGTATTTCTTTGCGCGCGTGAAGGAAGCCGTCGGCGAAAAGGAAGCGGGAAATCGCTTTATCGCTGTCACCGATCCGGGTTCAAAGATGCAGCACGTGGCAGAGAACGATAAGTTCCGGCACATTTTCCCGGGCGTGCCCAGTATCGGCGGACGCTACTCGGCGCTGTCCAATTTCGGTATGGTTCCCGCTGCAGTCATGGGAATCGACGTTCTGAAATTCCTGAACCGCACCGAAGAGATGGTTCATGCCTGTGGCCCCACCGTACCGGCCCGGGAAAATCCAGGTGTGGTCTTGGGAGCGATCCTCGGAACTCTGGCGAATAGCGGTCGCGACAAACTGACAATCATTGCCTCTCCGGGTATTTCGGACCTGGGAGCCTGGCTCGAGCAGCTTCTCGCAGAATCCACGGGAAAGAATGGCAAGGGGATTATTCCCGTTGACCGGGAAGATATTACTCTGCCGGACCGCTACGGGAGTGACCGGCTCTTCGCCTATCTCCGTCTCGAGTCCGCGGCGGATGGTGACCAGGACGCGGCCGTAATAGCGCTGGAGAAAGCTGGCCAGCCTGTCGTGCGTATCGCGGTGCAAGAGCCGTACGCGATCGGGGAAGAGTTTTTCCGGTGGGAAATTGCCACTGCCGTGGCGGGCTCGATCATAGGGATCAATGCTTTCAATCAACCGGACGTAGAAGCTAGCAAGATTGCCACCCGCAAACTCACGAGTGAATACGAAGCGGTGGGCAAGCTGCCGGCCGAGTCACCTTTCTTTGAAGGTGAGGGTGTGAAGCTGTACGCGGACGCGAGAAACGCAGACGAGCTCAAACCGGGAAAGTCTCTTGAGGATGTCTTGAGGCTGCATCTCCAGCGGGTGGGCGACGGAGATTATTTCGCACTGTTGGGCTATATCACGATGAACGCCGAGAATGAGGCGGCTCTCCAAGGAATTCGTCATAAGGTCAGGGACGCAAAACGCGTCGCGACCGTTCTGGGATTTGGCCCGCGCTTTCTGCACTCCACAGGGCAGGCTTATAAGGGAGGGCCGAACAGCGGTGTCTTTCTCCAGATCACCTGCGACGACGCCGATGATCTCCCAGTTCCTGAACAGAAATACACGTTCGGCGTCGTCAAGGCGGCGCAAGCGCGCGGGGATTTCGCGGTGCTTGCCGAGCGAGGAAGACGCGCGTTACGCGTGCATCTCGGAAAAGATGTGAAGGCTGGTCTGAGCACTCTCAGAGCGGCAGTCAGTCGGGCACTCGCCTAGTGCCACAGGAAAAGAGAACGCACAAAAAAGAGAAAAGGGATAGGAGATTGTCGATGCAACTAGGAATGATCGGACTGGGACGAATGGGAGCCAACATGGCGCGTCGGCTGCAAAAAGCCGGCCACCAATGCGTGGCTTTCGACCGCAACGCAGATTCGGTAAAACAGCTCGCCCGCGACGGCGCGACTCCCGCTGCGTCGCTCGATGAACTGGTGCAGAAGCTGCAAAAACCGCGAGCGGTGTGGCTGATGGTGCCAGCGGCAGCCGTGGATGTGACGCTTCAAGATCTCGCAGCAAAGCTTGAAGTCGGCGACATCGTGATCGATGGCGGCAACTCGTACTACATCGATGACATACGTCGTGCAAAAGAACTCGCCACAAAAGGTTTGCACTACGTAGATGTTGGCACAAGCGGCGGCGTCTGGGGGCTGGAGCGTGGCTACTGTCAGATGATTGGCGGGGAAACCCATGTCGTAAAGCATCTCGATCCGATCTTCAAGACGCTAGCCCCGGGACGCGGCGATATCCCTCGAACACCGGGGCGCGAGAAATTCGCGGGAACCGCCGAAGAAGGCTATCTGCATTGCGGGCCATCGGGAGCCGGTCACTTCGTGAAAATGGTGCACAACGGAATCGAGTATGGATTGATGGCGGCCTACGCAGAGGGACTCAACATCCTGAAGCATGCCAACGCAGGCAGCGCGACACGGGAAGTGGACGCAGAGACAACTCCTCTGCGCAACCCGGAGCATTACCAATACGATTTTTCCTTGGCGGACGTTGCCGAAGTGTGGAGGAGGGGCAGCGTGGTGGCCAGCTGGCTGCTCGATTTGACCGCAATTTCGCTGCTGGAGCAACCATCGCTCGAACGGTTTTCCGGAAGAGTGTCGGATTCCGGCGAAGGACGTTGGACCATCCTCGCGGCCATCGAATCGACCGCACCGGCGCCGGTGCTTACAGCATCGCTCTTCGAGCGCTTTGCCTCACGCGGGGAAGACGATTTTGCCGCGAAGGTCCTATCGGCGATGCGATTTCAGTTTGGCGGCCATCTCGAAAAGGCCGCGGCCGCCAAGTGAGCAGGCC
>JBAVHY010000482.1:0-11050 GCA_049686315.1 Candidatus Acidiferrum sp.
GCGTACGGCCACTTCGGCCGCACGGGTCCCGGCTTCACCTGGGAACGCACCGATCGCGCTGATACTTTGCGCAAGGCCGCCGGAGCGGGCGCCGTCGCCGAAGTCGCGGCGCGCCGTTAATCTGCAGGCGAAGGATCGCAGCGCCTTTCCTGAAAGCGTTCTTTCTACCGCGGATGGTTCCCGCTTGCGGTCCGGATGTACCCAGAAATGTGGCACGCGACTAACTGTCAGAACTAAAGAGGACTAGGAGAGCAAGTATGGCTACGGCAGAACTGAAGAAGGGCGACGTGAAGGATATCGGCCTTGCCGACGCGGGCAAACGCAAGATCGAATGGGCGGCGCAACAAATGCCCGTGCTGCAACACATCCGCAAGCGTTTCATCAAGGAGCAACCGCTGAAGGGGCTGCGCATTTCCGCTTGCCTGCACGTCACCAGCGAAACCGCGAACCTTATGATCGCGCTTCGCGATGGGGGTGCGGATAGCGTGCTATGCGCTTCCAACCCGCTTTCCACGCAGGATGAAGTGGCGGCGTCACTCAATCGCGACTTCAACATTCCCACGTTCGCCATCAAGGGCGAGGACAACGAAACCTACTATCAGCACCTTCAGGCTGCCCTCGAGCACAAGCCGCAGTTCACCATGGACGATGGCTGCGACCTCGTCACCATGCTGCTCACCAAACGCCAGGACCTTGTCACCAACGTCCTTGCCGGCACCGAGGAAACCACGACCGGCGTGATTCGCCTGCGCGCCATGGCCAAGGACGGCACGTTGAAATATCCCATCATCGCCGTGAACGACGCCATGACCAAGCATTTCTTCGACAATCGTTATGGCACCGGGCAGTCCACGCTTGACGGCGTCATTCGCGCCACCAACGTACTCATCGCCGGGCTGAAGGTTGTCATTGCAGGCTATGGTTGGTGCGGCCGCGGCGCCGCCATGCGCGCCAAGGGGCTTGGCGCGGACGTCATCATCACCGAAATCGATCCGGTGAAAGGCATTGAAGCGGTGATGGATGGCTTCCGCGTGATGCCCATGGCCGACGCTGCTAAACAAGGCGATATTTTCATTACCGTGACCGGCAACAAGAACGTCGTCCGGCGTGAACACTTTGAGGCGATGAAAAACGGTGCGATTGTGTGCAATTCCGGCCACTTCAACGTGGAAATCGAAATTCCGGCTCTTGAAGCGCTCTCTTCCGGCAAAAAGGAAGCTCGCCCCCTGGTGGAGGAATACCAACTCAAGGACGGCCGCAAGATATATCTCATCGCCGAAGGGCGGCTGGTGAACTTGGCCGCAGCGGAGGGCCATCCGGCGTCGGTGATGGACATGAGCTTCGCCAACCAGTCGCTTTCCGCGGAATACTTGATGAAAAACCACAAGAAACTGAAGCCGCAGGTGTATGTGGTCCCTGAGGACATCGACCGCGAAATCGCAAGGTTGAAGCTGGAGTCCATGGGCCATCACCTGGACAAGCTCACTGCCGAGCAGGAGCAGTATCTCGCTTCCTGGCAGGAAGGCACCTGAGCAGCGCGGAACCTTTTTCAGAGCGTGTTATCTTGCTTGGGGCGTCTCGGAGCATCGAGGCGCCCCAAAGTTTTGGCGGGGACCATGTGGGATTTCTGCGGACATTCGCTTGAGGTGGCACGGTTGCGCGGCGCAAGCTATGCCGACGTGCGCGTGATGCACCTGCGGCAGCGCGACCTTACCACCAAGAGTGGCCGCGTCGGCACTCTGGGGCAGAGCGAATCCATTGGGTTGGGGATTCGGGTGGTGACCAATGGCGCGTGGGGTTTTGCTTCCACCGATCGATTGACACGCGAAGGCGTTGCGGCATGTGCGGCTCAGGCCGTGGCGATCGCCAGATCCTCGGCGCTGGCGAAAAAGGAAAATGTACAAATGGTGCCCGAGGGCACGTACATGGATAGCTGGCAAGGGCCGTGCCTCAAAGACCCGTTCGAGATTCCGCTCGAATCTCAGCTCGATCTGCTCCTGGCGGCGGATGCGGCCATGCGCAAGATAAAGGGCGTTACACTTTCCGAAACGGACATGCAGTTTCGCAAGATAGATTCCTGGTTTGCCTCCAGCAGCGGCTCGAAGATTCATCAACGGCGGGTCACTTCCGGCTGCGGAATTGTGGCCACGGTTTTCAAGGATGACGCGATACAGAAGCGTTCCTATCCCAACAGTTTTGGCGGGCAGCATGTTCTTGGCGGCTACGAGCTGATCGAATCCATGGAGCTTGTCCGGCACGCCCCGAGAGTTGCCGAAGAAGCGGTCGCACTCCATTCCGCGCAGCAATGCCCTGAAAAAACGGGCACGCTCATTCTCGGTGGCAGCCAGCTTGGCCTCCAGATTCACGAGTCCATCGGCCATCCCATCGAACTTGATCGCGTGCTGGGTCAGGAGGCTAATTTTGCCGGCACCAGTTTCCTTACCCTCGATAAGCTACATAACTTGCGCTACGCCTCGCCCATCGTCAACGTTGTGGCCGACGCGCGAATCGCCCACGGTCCCGGCCTCGGCTCTTTTGCCTACGATGACGAAGGCGTTCCTGCGCAGCGCATCGATGTCATCAAGGATGGTGAATTCCACGGCTATCTTTCCAACCGTGAAACTGCGCATCTCATCGGCTTGCCACGCTCCGGGGGCACCATGCGTACCGAAGGCTGGAATCGCCTGCCGATGATCCGCATGACTAATGTCAGCATTCTTCCCGGCTCCTGGTCTTTCGAAAATCTGATTGCCGACACCGACGACGCCATTCTCATGGAGACCAATCGCTCCTGGTCCATCGACGACCGCCGCTACCAGTTTCAGTTCTCGACCGAAATCGCCTGGGAAATCAAAGGCGGCAAGAAGGCGCGCATGCTGAAGAATCCCAGCTACAGCGGCATCACTACGGAGTTCTGGAACTCCTGCGATGCCATTAGCAATGCCGACCACTGGGTTCTGTGGGGCACACCCAATTGCGGCAAGGGCCAACCCATGCAGGTCATGGGCACGGGCCACGGAGCGTCGCCAGCCCGTTTTCGCAGTGTGAAAATTGGCGCTGCTTTTTCCAACCAATGAGCACGCACAAGAGACACCACGCCACGAAGCGTCCCTCAGATTTCGCGCCCGTGCTGCGTCCGGAGCGCCAACTGCGGCAGATTGCCGCCACCGTTTTGCGGCTGGCAAAGGAGCGCGGTGTTCCGGAAACCGAAGTGCACATCGATGAGAGCATCCAGGCGCTCACGCGTTTCGCGAACAACACCATCCATCAGCACGTTGCTGAACAGGGTCTGGTGGTTTCCATTCGTACGGTGGCCGACGGGCGCACGGCTCGCGTAACCACTAATCGCGTTGAGGAGGACGTATTGCGCGCCGCTCTCGAAGATTGCCTTTCTCTCGCTTCGCGTGAGCCCAAAGATTCCCAACTCCTGCCATTGCCAGGGAAACAGAGGTATCGGCCCGTTCATCGATTCCATGCGGCCACGGCCGCTCTTACCGCCGAGGAGCGCGCCCGCGCCGTGAAGAAGACTTGCCAATTGGCTGAAAAGCAGGACCAGGTGGCGGCGGGAATTTTCTCCAGCGGGCAAAGCCAGAGCTTGCTAGTCAACTCCCGTGGACTCTGTGCCACTTACCGGCAAACCCAATCGGCCTTCTCTGTCACGATGCAACAAGGCTCGGCTACGAGTTGGGCCAAAGCCAACGCGGCCGATGTTCGCCAGATTGATCCTCTTCGATTGGCGACGATTGCCAGCGAGAAAGCCTCTCGCGCCCAGGAACCAGTGGAACTTGCACCGGGCCGGTTCACTGTCATTCTCGAGCCTGCCGCGGTGCTCGATCTTGTCGGCTGGCTCTTTTATGATTTTGCGGCGACCGCCGTCGCGGACAAACGCTCCTGCCTTTCGGGTCGGATAGGTAGGCCCGTTTTCGGGAAGAACATCACTATCACCGACGACGCCTATCATCCCGATCAACTCGGCGCTCCCTATGACGGCGAGGGTATGCCGCGCCAGCGAGTTCTGCTGGTGGACCGCGGCGTGGTGAAGAGCTTGGTGTATTCCCGCCGTTCCGCCAAGCAAGCGGGCACTAGGCCCACGGGCCATGGCTTCGCCCTTCCGAACGAGTATGGCGAGGCTCCGCTCAATCTCGTTGTCGCAGGGGGAGATACCTCAGTGGAGGAGATGATTGCGTCCACCGATCGCGGCCTGCTGGTCACGCGCCTGTGGTATATCCGCGAGGTGGACCCCTACGAGAAGGTCATGACGGGCATGACGCGCGACGGACTTTTCTTGATAGAAAAGGGCAAAATTGCGCGGGCGGTGCGGAATTTCCGATTCAATCAATCTGTTTTGGAAATGTTAAGGAATGTTGAATGCCTCGGCCCGGCCGCCCGTGCCACCGGGGAAGAGGCCTTCGAAATGGTTGTTCCGCCAATGAAAATCCGCAATTTTCACTTCAGCGAAGTCACGAAGTTTTAAACCGGTTAGCCTCCCGGGCGCCCCTGCAAAACCGATACATCCCATAAAAATTCTGCATTGTACTTTCGGGCGGCTGGACACTATTACACTAATATGTGTAGTTGTCCCGCAAAGACATCGAAATGGCGCCACCCGAACTGGGGACACCCAGACCATGACGCTTGCGGTACCGGTTTTATCGCCCAACTGAACGGCCCCCCCTCGCACGAGATCATCTCTCACTCATTGCAAGCGCTGGAGCGGCTCTCGCATCGCGGCGGAGTCGACGCCGACGGTGCCAGTGGAGATGGTGCTGGCCTGCTCACCAGCCTCCCCGTGGACTTTTTTCGTGCTCGCGCCGTCGAAGAAAAAATCACCCTGGACGAGACATTTGGGGTGGGGATGCTGTTTGCTCCCACCACCCGTGCTGCAGACGCCCGCACCGCTATTGAGGATTCCATCGGCAGAAGCAAACTGCGCCTGGTGGGATGGCGGCGCGTCCCAACGAACTCGAACGCCTTGGGACAGCGCGCTTTGGAAACCATGCCGGAAATCTGGCAGTTTTTTATCGGGCCGACCAACGGCCGAAATTCCAGTGCGAACTTTGCGGAGAAGTTTGAGCGCGGCCTCGCGCTCCTTCGCAAGCGCGCGGAAGGTGTATTGCCCGAGCGCTGTTATCTCTGCTCGCTCTCCTCGCGCACGATTGTGTATAAGGGGCTGCTCACGCCCTGGCAGTTCCCGCGTTTCTACGAGGATTTGCACAGCATCGACTATGCGGCGCGATTTGCCATTTTTCACCAGCGCTACTCCACGAACACCGAACCTTCCTGGCAACTGGCGCAGCCGTTCCGCTATGTTGCGCATAATGGCGAGATCAACACGATTATCAGCAACCGCCGCTGGCTGCGCGCCCGGGAGCGCGACGTCCGCAAACGCATTGGCGTAGGCAAGTGGTTCCGCCTGCTCGAAGAGAACGTCAGCGACTCCGCGAGTTTTGACAACGCACTGGAATTGAAACTACTCGAAGGGAAGAGCGTTGAGGCGTCCATGCTCGCGCTTGTTCCGCCGGCTTTTTCGCAGGACCCGTTCCTTTCTCATGACGTGCGCGCGGCCCTGGAAGCTCTCTCCCGCGAAGGTGAGCCTTGGGACGGCCCGGCCGCGCTGGTTTTCAGCGATGGAGTATCCGTGGGCGTCAAGCTTGACCGTAACGGTTTGCGTCCCATGCGCTACACCGTGACCCACGATGGGCTGGTCATCGCCGGGTCGGAGACCGGGCTCCTGGATTTGGAGGAATCGCGCATCGCAGAGCGGCATCGCCTTGGCCCTGGGGAAATCCTCCTGGCCACGCCGCAGACAGGTTCTCTGCTGCGCTGGCGCGAGCTCCTGAAGAGCGTCACTGCCGAGATACCACGCAAGGCCCTGACGCGTTCGAGCGTCCTACGCTTGGATTCCACGGCTGTTCGCATTCCAATGGCTCATCCGAAGCGTGTGGCCGGCGCCGCTGGTTGGTCAGACGACCAGTACAAAATACTTTTCCGTCCGCTTCTCTCCGGGAAGGAAGGGGATTGGAGCATGGGCGATGACGCGCCGCCCGCTTTCCTTTCTGCGATCCGGCGGCCTTTGTGGGATTACTGCAAACAGCGTTTCGCTCAGGTCACGAATCCTCCCATCGATCCGCTGCGCGAATCGCATGTGATGTCGCTGGAAGTTCCTCTCGGCCACGGTCACTTCCTTGCCAGCCCGATCCTGAGTGCCGCCGAACTTACCTCACTTTCGGCTGCGCTTGCTCCCGTGCAGATCATTGACTTTACGTATCCTTCCACCCTGGGAGTTCCGGGTGGACGTCGAAGTTTGACGCAGTGCAA
Organism: Candidatus Acidiferrum sp.; assembly: GCA_049686315.1. Classification (GTDB taxonomy): domain Bacteria; phylum Acidobacteriota; class Terriglobia; order Acidiferrales; family UBA7541; genus Acidiferrum. The sequence goes on from JBAVHY010000482.1 coordinate 6,319, forward strand.
AACTACCCCTCTGATTGGCGGCGGCCGCCCGGAGCTGCTCCTCCTTTCGGATCGTGCGCTTGGTCCGGAGCGCGCGGCGTTGCCGGCTCTGCTAGCGGTTGCAAGCGCGTGGAAGAGTTTGGTCAACCAGGGACTGGCCAATGTGCCGCTGGTGGTCGAGAGTGCGCAGGTATTTGAAACTCATCATGTGGCCATGCTCCTTGCTGCGGGAGCCAGCGCGGTGGTTCCATACCTCGCGGAAGAATTTGCGGAGGCGGAAGAAGCAGGCGCCTTCGACAAGGTGCGCAAAGGCATGCTGGCGGGCCTGCGCAAAGTTCTCGCCCGCATGGGCATATCGACGCTTGCCAGCTATCGCAACAGCCAGTTGTTTGAATTGCTGGGCCTTGATGAGGATATTTGCCGGCAATACTTTGAGGATGCTGCCTGCTATCCGGGCACAAAGAGCCTTGAATCGCTGCTCCAGGATTATCTCCAGATGCATGCCGAGGGCTATTCGGCGTCGGGAGACACTCTTGTGGACCACGGCCTCTACCGTTTCCGGAAAGGCGCCGAGCTTCACGCCACATCTCCCGAATTCGTTCGCCGGTTGCACGCGCACGTGCGCAAGCCCGACCAGGGAAGTTACAACGCGTTCGAGCAACTCGCCAAGGCCGAGGCGCCAACATTTCTGCGCGACCTTCTCGAGATGCTTCCCGAGCAACCTGTCCCGATAACGGAGGTCGAGCCGCTGGAATCCATTCTCGGACGATTCAGCACGCAGGCGATGTCTCTGGGCTCTCTGAGCCGCGAAGCGCACGAAACACTTTCCATCGCCATGAACCTAATCGGAGGGCGCAGCAACACAGGTGAAGGCGGCGAAGACAGCGATCTCTACAAAATTCCCGGAGCGTCGAACAATATCAAGCAGGTTGCTTCCGGCCGGTTCGGTGTGACGGCCGAGTACCTGGTTCGGGCGGAGGAACTCGAAATCAAGATGGCTCAGGGATCGAAACCCGGAGAGGGCGGCCAGCTCCCTGCCCGCAAAGTGACCGAATACATCGCGCGCATTCGCCATGCCACGCCGGGCACGCCTCTTATTTCGCCACCGCCGCACCACGACATCTACAGCATCGAAGACCTTGCGCAACTGATTCATGACTTGTGCGCCGTGAATCCGCAGGCCCGCATTGGGGTAAAGCTTGTATCTGGCACCGGGGTCGGCGTGATTGCCGCAGGCGTCGCGAAAGCCGGGGCCGACGTGATTACCATCAGCGGTCACAATGGCGGAACCGGGTCTTCGCCGCTTACCTCCATCAAAAACACCGGCCTGCCTTGGGAAATCGGGCTGCGCGAGACCCATGAAACCTTGCTCCGCGCAGGATTGCGTTCTCGCGTGAAGCTTCGGGTCGACGGCGGCTTGCGCTTTTCCCGGGATATTCTCATCGGCGCAACGCTTGGCGCGGACGAATTTGGCTTCGGCACCGCCGCATTGGTTGCCATCGGTTGCGTGATGGCGCGCCAGTGCCATCTGAATACCTGCCCTGTCGGCATAGCGACGCAGGACGAAACCCTGCGCACCCGTTTCAACGGCAAGCCTGAAATGGTGGTTGCCTATTTCCGCTCGCTCGCGGAAGAAGTTCGCAAGGGCCTTGCCGAACTCGGTGTTCGCACGCTGACGGAACTCCGCGGCTGGTACGATCGCCTGGAAACGCAATCGGGCCTAGATGCCTTGCTGGTTATCCCCGTGTCCAAGGCAGGCCGCGTTCTTCCGCAGCAGACCTCGGCTCTGGATTCCGGAGCGCCGGATATGGATTTGTCCATCGAGCGCGCAAAAGCGACTGGCGCCGGTTCTCCGATCATCCACAATTTTCACCGTAGCATCGGCGCGCACTTTAGCGGTGAACGAATGAGCCAGCGCATCCAGCAGAACGAAGGCCCCGAAGCGACGCGGGAATTCCGGGGTGCGGCCGGACAGAGTTTTGGAGCTTTCCTCACCTCTGGCCTCACATTGAAGCTATTCGGTGAAGCCAACGACTACGTCGGCAAGGGACTCTCCGGAGGCACAATTGTAATTCGCGCCGGGCACAACTCCTCCAAGCGCGGGGATGTTCTCGCCGGCAATACCGTTCTTTACGGGGCAACCTCGGGGCAGCTTTATATTTCTGGCCAAGCGGGAGAGCGGTTCGCGGTGCGCAACAGTGGCGCGGTGGCGGTTGTCGAAGGCGTCGGGCAGCACGGTTGTGAATACATGACCGGCGGGATTGTTACCGTACTTGGCCCCGTCGGGCTGAATTTTGGATCCGGGATGACCGGCGGCCTCGCTTACATTCTGCGCCGCGAGTCGGAACAAGTCCTCAATGAGGAATTCGTACAGGTGCACGAGCTTGAGGATGAGGAAGAGAGCCAGTTGCGGCGCCTGCTGGAATCGCATCTTTCGCTCACTGACAGCTACATCGCATTCCGCCTCCTTGCGCAGAGGTCGCCGTTGCCATTTGTCCGCATTCAGCCGACCCACCTACAGGGTACGGTAGAGATGATCTGGAGAGCAGTTCCTGCAGCCGGGCTGGATTCGATTACCGTCAAAACGCCCAATTTCCTGGAGATCGCTTCGAGTGCCACCCCGCATTATGCCTGAGCCTCAGGAAGTTCACTTTATCCTTGTACAGATTCCGTTATACTCTTACGCATAAGCGAGTGTTGAGGCTATGGACTTCGACCAGTTAACTACATTTGTGCAGGTCTCCAAGCTGAAGAGCTTTTCCAAGGCAGGCCAGAAAGTATTCCGTTCGCAATCCGCGGTGAGCGCGCAGATCCGCCAGCTCGAACAGGCTTATCACGCCAAGCTGCTGGACCGCTCGGCGAAATCGGTCGAACTCACTCCCGCGGGTGTGGTTCTGTTTGAATTTGCGGAGCGCCTGTTGCGCCTGCGAGACGAATCAATGCAGGTGGTGGCGGATCGTGGCAATGTCGTGCAGGGGCCGGTCACGTTTGGCGCCAATGAGGCTACCTGTCTCTACCTGCTTCCCGACATTCTGGCTGAATTCCAGCGGCGCTACCCGCTTGTGAACATCAGCATCTACCGCAATTTCAGCCACAAGATTCTGCAGCGGCTCGAGGAAGGCTCGATGGATTTAGGCATCGTGACGGTGCCGGTGAAATCGCCAAACCTGAAGATGCACGTCATCAATCGCGACCGTCTGCGCTTCATGGTCAGCACCAAGAATCCGCTGGCCCAGCGCAGTCATGTTACCCTCGATGAAATCGCCGCCGCGCCCCTGATCTTCCCGAAGACCGGTTACACTCGCCAGGTGCTCGATAAGCTTTTCCGGCCGCACCGTTCCCGCCTCCGCATCACCATGGAATTGCCCAGTATCGGCATGATCAAGACTTTCGTGGCCGCGGACGTTGGGATTTCTATTATCAGCGAGAGTTTTGCCCGCGATCAGGTGAAAAGCGGGGAAGTAAAACTTCTCAATGTGGAAGGGGTCGATCTCTGGCGCGAACTCGCTCTGGTCTATCGCCGTGATCGCAGCTTGCCTCGAGCCGTTCAGGCGCTGATCGGGATGATCCGCGAAAATCGCAAACTGCAGGAATCCACCGCTGCCTCCGACGACTGATCTGCTGATTGTGTTCGTCATCTAGCAACAACCACACACCGTGATCTTGCCCAAGTTGAGATCCTTTGACGATCCTCATCGGATCGCTTCAGGATGACAGCGCCTTATTTAGAGTGAATGACGCAGTATTTAGACTGAATGACGTAGTGATTGAAATGGCCTGGATAGACTACTTGACGCTGAAATCGAGGCTGGCGATTGAGCGCGTGATCACGTTTTCCTGAATCTGGATCAGGTCCGTATCCGCAAACGTCATCCCCAGGACTGTCAGGAATTCGCCGCTGTGCGCGACGACGGAAAGTGTCCCGGACCAATCATGGCCCTCCGCAAGGCCGCGGTAGTGGTATTCGACGGCCGGTTGCCCACCCACGACAGTTTTTCGTTGCGAAATTAACCGGTAGTTGTCATATACATCGTGCAGCCGGTTTTCCACCGCCTGGGCGGTTGTTTCAAGCGGCGCCTTCGTTTTTTCGTGTCCGATCACCAGGAGCGTCGATTCGTTCGCTGTCCCCATCGCCACAATGGCGTTAGGCAACGTTTGTCCCGCGCCATCAATGGTTTGCCAACTGGGCGCCTTGTACATTCGGAATCCGAATTCGTGGTTGATGTAGAGATTGCCTTGAATCTCCTCGCGATTCGCCGGGGGTTCTTCCTTTGGCGGAGGCGGAGGTGTGGCCGTGACCAACGTACTCTTTGGCGCGGCTATCGCCGTTTTTAAAACCGGGGCGTTCGCGTTCGCATCCGCTCTGCCAGCTGCGGGTATCTCTGGGCGCGCCCTCGCGCTGGTTACGATGGCCGCTGCCTTTTCTTTTTTCACTTGCTCCGCGGTTGGCGTTGCCTTGACGTCGCCAGCAAGGCTCGGTTTTACAGCCGCTTCCATTTTTGTGGCATCGGGTGCCGCTGGCGTATCCGGAATGATCGACGCGATTTTGTCTTTCTCCACCAGCACGTAGCCAAAGTCGGTTTTGACTTTGAACATGTTGTCTTCGTACGCCACGATCACGCCGTGAAGTGTTTTGCCATCTTTCAGCCGGAACTCGTCCGCATGGATGGCGCTGGCGCACAGGCCCGCTGCTGCCAGAATAGCCAGGCGCAGTGTGAATTTTCGGTGGCTGGGGACGCTCATGGGGCAAGTA
>JBAVHY010000483.1:0-8139 GCA_049686315.1 Candidatus Acidiferrum sp.
AAGTTGGATTTTCCTTTTTTGCCCCCCGACATTTCTCCTCCCACCTGCGCAGCTGGTCTTCCTCGCCGCGCCCGGGTGGTTTCCTTTGCCTGCTTTGGCTTGCAGCAAGAACATTAAACCCGAAATCCAATTGGCTACTGCGCGCAACCCTGTTTTGTGTTTTGCCTCACCCGATTGTCGCGCATAAATCGGTCTTTACGGAAGTTGGCCCTCTCCGCGTCATCGCCACCGAAAACCGTCATTCCGCCGGCCCTGTGCGTAGTCGAAGGCGGCGGAGTCTGCGAAGCGTACTCTTCTGGTTAGCTATTAACGCAGAGTAATTCAAATAGAGATCCTGACCGCAATTTCAACGAATTAGTGCATATGCACCAGAAAAATGGTGCGCCCGCTTCATTGATGCTTTGGCACAGTAGCCCCACACTTTGAAAACGAAAGGCCGGTAGCGACCCATTGTCCCCACATTCAAGTCGCACTGACACCCGGCTTGAGGGTCGACACATTCCACATGAAAGACGGCATTCCCGCAAGAAGCAACGAGCACCTGGACGATTTCAGCCGTAAACACCGCGCAAGCGGTGGCAAATCTTTAGGAGGAGAAGATCGATGAGTAAAAGCAAATTACTGACGGTGATGCGCCTGCTTCTGGCAAGCGCAGTCCTGTTTTTGGGAGCAAGCGTTTGTCTGGCGCAAGGCAATGGCAACGGCAATGGCAACAGCAACGGGCAAGCAAATGGCAACGGGCAATCCACCCAGCCCGTCCAGCGCGCGACCTGCAAGCAAGGCCACATGAAGTGCACGACCAATAATGATAGATGGGCCGCGGCAGCTCATAACGCTGACCGTCGTGCTGCCCATGTTCGGAAGCATCATGGAGAGGTGACAAAGTGAAAAAGCTAATTCTAATCTCCCTGCTCCTGATGCTAAGCGGGCTGCTCGGCGGGCTGGCGTTCGGCCAGGCCAATGTGCCCCCGTGCGATCCAAACCATCAGGCGCCGAACTGTACGGATTACTTTGGAGTCGCCAACTGGGCCAATAGCCCGCTGCCAGCGGGTGCGATCACCGGCTTCACGGTGATGTCTGCAGGAAGCGGGTACGTGAATCCCGTTTTCGTTATCACGGACATAAGCGCTGGCTCTGGTGCTGTTGCTCCGACTTTCACATTGAATGCAACTGGTGGCATCGCGACCGTTACCGGGACGGGCGGAGGCACTGAGTATACTGCTCCGCAAGTCAGTGTCGTGGATGTCGGCTCAGGCGGTACCCTTGCCCTCCCGACTTGCGGCGGCGTCAATCAGCCGGCGTGCGGCTCGGGCGCTGTCGTCACCGCAACGTTAGGTGCTCCCATGGTGAGTGGCAGCGGTATGCGCAAATTTGTCGACACGCTGACGTTACCCCTAGCGAATCTTTCCCTTGCCGCTCCGGATACGACCACCTTTCCGGGAGCTGATTATTATGTAATCGAGCTGCGCGAGTATTCGACGAAATTGCATATGGACCTGCCCCCCACGAGGCTGCGCGGGTATGTGCAGACCAATACCGGCACGCCCAGCGCATTAAATGCTACAGGGGCTCCTCCTCCGATCAGTTATCTGGGACCAACGATCCTTGCGTCAAAGGATCGGCCGGTTCGCGTCCTCTTCAAGAACATGCTCCCCATCGGCTCCGGAGGGAACCTTTTTATTCCTGTGGACTCCACCTACATGGGAGCGGGCCTGAGCATGGCAGGGCCTCTGTCGGCCTATTCGCAGAACCGTGCCACGCTCCACCTTCACGGCGGCGCCACTCCCTGGATCAGCGATGGCACGCCGCATCAGTGGACTTCACCGGCAGGAGAGACAGGGCCAGCGAGGGGCGACAGTGTGCAGTTCGTCCCCGACATGTGGTTTGACGCGAATGGCGCCTTGCTTCCGGCCTGTGCGGGTCAACCGACTTGCGCGACGGTGGGTGCCACAAACGATCCCGGCCCCGGAGCTCTGACGTTCTTCTGGACCAACCAGCAGGGCGGCCGCTTGATGTTCTATCACGACCACGCCTATGGCCTTACGCGACTCAATGTCTACGCTGGCGAGGCTGCCGGTTTCCTGTTGCTGGACCCGGCGGAGGAGAGCTTGCTGGCTGCTGCGACCGTTCCGGGCACCATCTCCGCAACAACTCTCGATGTGGCGCACCTTGTTCCCCTGGTTATCCAGGATAAGACTTTCGTGCCGAACGCCGCCCAACTGGCAGCCGAAGATCCGACTTGGACTGCCGGCGGATTTGGAACCACTCCCGGAACCGCGAACCCCGGCGACCTCTGGTTCCCGCACGTTTATACCCCCAACCAGAATCCCGCTGACGTAGGCGGGTCCAACGCATTTGGCCGGTGGGACTACGGTCCGTGGACTTTGCCGGGAAATCAAACTGTTCTGCTGGCCGCGACCCCAACCGTTGGGGATGTCACGATTCCTTGCACCTCCACGGCATTTCCCAATCAGGCTGTGAATTGCCCCATCATTCCAAACCCATCCGGGACGCCGGAGGGTTTTCTGGACACGCCCTTGGTGAACGGCAAGGCTTACCCCACCCTCCATGTGGCGCCGGCAGCGTACCGGTTCCAGATTCTGAGTGCCGCCAATGACCGGTCCTTTAACCTCCAGTTGTACGTGGCCGATCCTACGGTTCTTACACCGGACGGCAGGATAAATACGGAAGTTAAAATGGTGCCTGCTGTGCAGCCCGGGGCCGGGGCGACTTTGCCGCTCTGCTCGCAGCTCACACCGATCACCAACACATCCTTGTTCATGGGTCTTGCCACCGCGATCCTCGATGGAAGCGGCAACCCGATCAACAACACCGGCCTTCCGGCAGCTTGCTGGCCGAACTTCGGTGCTGGCAGCCAGACCGCAGGCATCCCTATTCAGCAAACCATGTGGGCGGCTGACGGTAGGGCAGGCGGAGTTCCTGACCCGACAACGGCAGGTCCACCTTTCATTCAGATCGGTACCGAAGGCGGATTGCTGCCCGCAGCAGTGGTCATCCCCTCGATGCCAACCGGCTATGAAGCCAATCCCCGGAGCGTAACGATCACAAACGTCAGCGTCCACGGCCTGTGGCTCGGGACGGCTGAGCGCGCCGACGCCATCGTCGACTTCACAAACTTTGCAGGCAAGACGCTTATTCTCTACAACGACGCGCCCACGCCTGCCCCGGCGGGTGACTCGCGCCTCGATTACTACACTGGCGACCTGGACCAGACACCCATCGGTGGAGCACCCAGCACCCTGCCAGGGTTCGGTCCCAACACCCGCACCCTGATGCAGATTGTTGTGGACGGGACTGCGCCGAATGCCGTCCCCTTTAATCTGACTGCTTTGCAGGCTGCCTTGCCTAACATCTTCGCCCAGACTCAGCCCCCAATCATCGTTCCAGAACCAACTTACCCTCAGGCCTCTGGCGGGTACTCGGCCATTCCGACCTATTCGCTCATTACCGACGCCACCCTGACCTTCTTCCCCAACGGCTCAATCACTCCCATAACCTACACCGATGAGCGGAAGACGATCCAGGAACTCTTTACCCTCGACTATGGCCGGATGAATGCCACCTTAGGCGTCGAGTTGCCGCTCACCAACTTCCTCACCCAGACGACGATCCCCTTGGGGTACATCGATCCTCCGACGGAGATCATCAAGGACGGCGACACCCAACTCTGGCATATCACCCACAATGGTGTGGACACCCACTTCATTCACTTCCACCTGTTCAACGTGCAGGTCATCAACCGGTCGGCTTGGGATGGGACGAAAAGGCCACCCGACCAGAACGAACTGGGATGGAAAGACACTGTCCGGATGAATCCTCTCGAAGACATCCTGGTGGCGCTCAAGCCCATCCAGCCGCTTCCTCCGTTCCCGGTTCGCGACAGTTACCGGCTGATGGATGTGACGCAGCCGGTAGGCAGCGATTGTCCGGCGGTCACCGCTCCAGGAACGGCAACCCCGCCAGCCTGCTCAATCTTCACAAACGTGGACCCGAAGACCAACGTCGGGACGCAGACGCCGAACGCAATCGTAAACTTCGGCTGGGAGTACGTTTGGCACTGCCACATTCTGGGTCATGAAGAGAACGACATGATGAGGGCTATAGCCTTCAATGTGCCACCCGAGGCGCCATCAAGCCTGACTGTGGCTCCTCTAAGCACCGGGCTGAGCCTGAGCTGGATCGACAACTCAGCGAGCGAAACCGGCTTCACGCTCCAGAGGGACGCAACTGCAGCCTTCCTTTCGCCGACCTCCATTTCCGTCCCGGCGAGTTTGCCCAAGGACGCGTACGGGCAAGGAATCAGCTGGGGCAGCACTCTAACGTATAGCGATCCGTCCGCCACTGGTGCGGGACCCTATTTCTACAGGGTTATGGCGTTCAAACCGGAAGCCATCTACTGGGGGCCGGCTGGGAACCTCAACTCGGCTTGGTCCAACACTGCGACCTTAGGGTCGAGTACAGGGATATCACCGGCAGCGCTGGCCTTTGGGACCGTAGCGCTGAATGCCACCAGCCCATCGCAAACTGTCACAATCTCCAACTCGGGCACGCTGCCATTGACCTTCACCTCCGTCACGTTTTCGGTGCCTAATACTTTCACGACTCCCACCAATGTGTGTCCCAACCCCTTGCCAGCGAACTCGAACTGCACGCTGACCGTGGCGTTCACACCTACGGTAGTGGGACCAGTGACAGCGACGCTCAACATCGGCACCACAGATACCGGAAATCCAACCTTGACGGTCTCACTGACCGGCACGGGTGCGGGTATAGGTATATCACCGGCGGCGCTGGCCTTCGGGACCGTGGCACTCAATGCCACCAGCCCATCTCAAACGGTCACAATCTCCAACTCGGGCACTCTGCCATTGACCTTCACCAGCCTCGGGTTTTCGCTGCCTAATTTCTCGACTCCCACCAATGTGTGTCCGAACCCCTTGTCAGCGAACTCGAACTGCACGCTGACCGTGGCGTTCACACCGACGGTAGTGGGCCCAGTGAACGCGACGCTGACGGTCGGCACAAGCGATCCAGCAACTCCAACCTTGACGGTCTCACTGGCCGGCACGGGTGGTTCAACACTGCCTTTGTTGACGATTACAGCCCTCAACACGACAATGCGATACGGCAGCAAGGTTCCGATCATCACGGCCACTTTCAGCCCCGCTAACCCAGTAGGCTTGACAGCGCTGCCAATTTGCACGACGACGGCGACCAGCACCAACGCCACCCCGGTGGGAACGTACCCGACCACCTGCTCGGGAGCAGCCGGCCCCTATACATTCACGTATGTCCAGGGGACGGCGTCAATCACGCCGGCACCGTTGACGATTTGGGCGAACAGCGCCTCGATGATGGCAGGCAGCACGGTTCCCATCATTACGCCCAGTTACGTGGGCTTAGTGGGAGGAGACACGGCAACCAGCCCGACGGCGCCCATTTGCTTGCCGTGGCAGGTTGTCCCAGTGCCGCCAGCTCCTGGCACCCCGGTGACGACTGGCAGCCCGGTCGGGACGTACACGACTGTGTGCTCAGGGGCAGTGGATCCCAACTACACGATCAGTTATGTCAACTCGACCATAGCCGTTACCAAGGGTGCGTTGACGATTACTGCGCCCTCCGCCACGATGACGTACGGCGGGCCGATCCCAGCATCCGCAAGCCTCGCCCCGACGTACGACGTAAATCCTCCGGCTCTCCCGTTTACGGCGCCGGTTTGCACAACCTCGGCAACCCTCACTACCGCGGTAGGAACGTACGCGGGAGGAGTCACCTGCTCCGGGGCAGTGGATCCCAATTACACCATCACCTATGTGGCGGGCACACTAACCGTAACCCAAGCACCTCTTGTGATTACGGCGCCCAGCCCCACGATGACATACGGCGGACCAGTCCCGACCCTTACGCCCAGTTACGCGACGTTTGTGGGCGGAGACACGGCCGCGAGCCTGACGACGCCGCCGACTTGCACGACGGCGCCGGCCGTCACTGTTACCAGCCCTGTGGGAATCTATCCGGTTACCTGCACGGGAGCAGTGGATCCCAATTACTCAATCACCTACGTGGCCGGCACACTGACCGTGAACGCGGCACCATTAACCATCACGGCTAATAACGCGAGCAAGACCTACGGACAGACGACGACGTTCCTCGGAACGGAGTTTGCTGCTGCCGGCTTGCTGAACGGCGACACGGCAACCAGTGTGACGCTGACGAGCGCAGGTGCAGCGGCAACGGCAGCTGCGGGCTCGTACGCGATCGTGCCGAGCGCGGCGGTAGGGACCGGGTTAACCAACTACCTGATCACCTACACTAACGGCACGCTTACCGTGAACGGAGCACCCTTAACGATCACGGCTAATAACGCGAGCAAGACCTACGGACAGGCGGCGACGTTTGCAGCAACGGCGTTCACCTCTTCCGGATTGCTGAACGGCGATACGATAACCGGTGTGACTCTAACCAGCACAGGTGCGGTGGCGACGGCAGCTGTAGGCCCGTACGCGATTGTGCCGAGCGCGGCGGTCGGGACCGGGATAGGCAGCTACACGATCACCTACCTGCCCGGCACTCTCACCGTGGGTCCGGCTCCGTTAACCATCACGGCTAACAACGCGAGCAAGATCTACGGACAAACAGCAGCATTCCTGGGGACGGCGTTCACCGCGACCGGGTTGCTGAACAGCGACACGGTAAGCGGCGTGACGCTGGCCAGCACCGGAGCGGCGGCGACAGCAGTTGTAGGCCCGTATCCCATCACCCCCAGCGCGGCAATAGGGATCGGTCTAACCAACTACACTATCGCCTATGCAAACGGCACGCTTACCGTTGGCCAAGCGACCACCGCCACCACGATCACCTCCAACCTGCCAAGTCCTGCCATCATTGGCCAGATTGTGACGGTCACCTTTAGCGTAGCTCCACAGTTTGCTGGAGCGCCTACGGGAACCGTTACCGTCAGGGCCAGCACCGGCGAGAGCTGCATCGGAACGCTTGCCGCAGGCCGAGGAAGCTGTGCGCTTACCTTCGCCATTGGAGGACCCAGAACATTGACTGCCAGCTATCCCGGAGACCTCAACTTCCTTGGAGGAAGCTCGGCTCCGGCTACGCAGATGGTCAGCTCGCTCAGCCTCAGCACCAGCTCGCTGCTGTTCGGCAACCAACTTGTAGGCACCGTCAGTGCACCTCAGACGGTGACGCTCTCGAACGTTGGCAGCACGTCAATAACGATCATCGGCGTCCAGTGGAGCGCCAACTTCTCGGATAGCAACAACTGCGGCGCGAGCCTGCTACCAGGCAGGAGCTGCAGGATTAACGTGAGGTTTGCACCCACTGCCACCGGCGTACTGACGGGGACCCTAACGATCACGGACTCGGATGCTACGAGCCCGCAGGTGGTTTCACTGACCGGCACGGGAATTGCTCCGGTTAATACGCTCTCGCCAGCAGCCGGTTCCATACTGACGTTCAACTCGGCGATAAACGTAACCAGCGCATCTCAGCCGGTGACCGTGACCAACACGGGAACTGCACCGCTGTTTATCACCAGCATCTCCCGCAACGGCGCCAACGCGAACCAATTCGCGCAGACCAACAACTGCCCGATTTCTCCCGCGAGCCTGGGCGCAAACGGGAGCTGCACGATCAACGTGACGTTCACGCCGACCGCTGCATCGCCTCTCACCAAGACTGCCGCGCTGAACGTGAATGTCAGCGCTCCAGCGCTCAGTGGGACGATCAACCTCACCGGTAACCTCATGGTCCCGAGCTACACGCTGTCGCCGCTCAACGACTTCGGCACGGTGGCACGGGGGACGAGCAGTGCACCGCAGACACTGACGCTGACCAACGGGCCTAATGCGCCGCTGACTGTCAACGCAATTGCGCTCGGCGGCACAAACCCTGGCCAGTTCACTCTGCCGAGCAACACTTGCGGACCATTCCCGAACACTCTGGCAGCCAACGCGACTTGCACGGTCAACGTGACCTTCACGCCGACGTCGGCGGGCGCCAAGAGTGCGACGCTGACTGTGCGCGTTGCAGCACCTGCGACGAACCAGTCGGTACCGTTGACTGGTACAGGGAATTAAAACAACTGAACCTCAAACATAAGAGGGC
>JBAVHY010000484.1:0-2018 GCA_049686315.1 Candidatus Acidiferrum sp.
GAGCCATACTGGTGATGCCCACGATCAACCATCGTCGCTTCACGACTACCTCCACACACCCACGCACAAGGGTGACCAGATTACACCTCAATGGGGGCCTGAGTCGCTGTGATAGGCATCACTTTAGCCCGCATTATTCGTGAATGCGAAGAGATCTGAGGACAAAAGAAGCCTCCTCTGTTACAAACATGATGTCTAGTCAATGTTTGCGTAACAAAAGAGGCTTCCTTAATGTCAGACGATAGCACAACAGAGTGTTTGTTGTTCCCAGGAATTTTTCTCAAGCCTGTCGTTGCCCAATTTGATCAGCGAGAAGGCAGTTCCGATGGCGGAGCTCTGTTGCTGAAGGCCGCCGACGGATACTACCGATTGGTAGAGGAGCTAACGGCATGTCTGCGGGACGAAAGACAAGCGGGCAAGGTCGATCATACATTGCAGGACTTAGTCGCACAGCGCGTGTTCTCAATTGCCTGTGGCTATCCCGACGGCAACGACTCGGCCCGATTGGGCAGCGACCCCATTCACAAGCTGCTTCTCGGTCGCGATCCCATAGAAGGGCTCGACCTGGCCTCGCAACCGACGGTGTCGCGTTTCGAGAATGCGGTCGGAGTCAAGGAGCTGTATCGCATGGGCGAGACTTTGGCCCAGAGTGTCATCCGGCGGCATGCCAAGCGACTACGGCGCCGGGCGTACCGGGTGACCATCGATCTGGATCCCACCGATGATCCCACCCATGGTGCACAGCAACTCTCCTTCTTTAACGGGCATTACGACAGCTGGTGCTATTTACCGGTGCTGGGCTTTATCAGTTTCAATGAGGAAGCCGAACAGTATTTGTGCGCTGCGGTGTTGCGTCCTGGCAACGCCCCCGCGGCAGTGGGCGCCGTAGGATTGCTGCGGCGGCTGATCCGGATCCTTCGAGGTCATTTTCCTGGAGTGACCATTCGGGTTCGCCTGGACGGTGGTTTTGCCAGCCCCGCGGTGCTGGAGTTTTTGGATGCGCAGAGCAAACTGGAATATGTGGTGGCCATGGCCAAAAATGCAGTCCTGAAGCGGATCGCGGCTCCGGGAATTGGTCGCGCTCGTAAGCTGTCAGAAAGCAGCGGAAAAACGGAACATATCTACGGAGAAGTTGACTACGCGGCTGGCAAATGGCCTCATCGACGCCGAGTGGTGATCAAGGCGGAAGTCGTCCGGGCGCCGGAAAAAGATCCCAAAGACAATCCCCGCTTCGTGATTACCAACATGAAGCAGAGTCCGCAATGGATTTACGAACGGGTGTACTGCCAACGTGGCGACGTTGAGAATCGCATCAAAGAATTGCACGACTTGGAAATTGATCGCACTAGTTGCACCAGTTTTTGGGCCAACCAATTTCGGGTTCTGCTCACCGCCGCGGCTTACGTCTTGATGCAGGAAATACGTTTGCGAGCGGCGGGTACAGCCTGTGCCCGAGCCCAGGTCCTCACCTTGCGCGAGCGCTTGCTCAAACTCGGGGCTCGGGTAAAGGTCTCGGCACGGCGCTGGGTGATTCACCTGCCAACGTCGTTCCCGTTTCTACCTGCCTTCCGTCTTATCGCCTGCCGTTTGGGCGCGCAGAGCGGATAAGTCTCCCACTTTTTACAATCCGAAACCAGATTGGTTGCACTCTTGGCGAAGGTGTGTCACCACTTGTCAAAATTGACGCTTGAACCCGACTAATTCTTTTGGAATCAGTAACGCGATCGAATAAAATTCCGCCCTTGTCGCAATTTCATATCACTCATGCGAACAATCACACTCCACTCCACTCTTCATGAATGATGCGGGCTAGCAGCGTAGTTACACGTACATTCCGTGTCCAGGTTCTGCCATGTGTGACGGCGCAATCAAACTTCCCGGAGGCCGTGCGCCAGCACTTAGATCGTGACGCGACCCGTTGGGTACCACCGATTCTTCCCTTCACTCCGCTGCTGGTCTTCGCATTCGCTCCGCGCACGCCGACTGTGTGGCTGCGACTTCCAAGCCTGCTTCTGGAT
>JBAVHY010000485.1:0-1762 GCA_049686315.1 Candidatus Acidiferrum sp.
GCTGTTCTCTGAGTGCCCAGAAAGCCCGGGCCGCGACTCGATAAATTCGATCGAGGTCGTCCCACTCCCAGCTCGGCATCGGATCGGCCGCCCGCAATTGCCTTCCCAAGGCCCGGGGAACATCGGCGGCGGGCCGGCGTATTGTCTTCTCCAGCCGCTGCATTTCCTCCCGCTCTCTCTCGTAATCTTCGTCCTTGCGAGGCGCTGCGTATCGGCCCGACCACAGTAGAATGCTTTTGGCGATCCACTACTGTCCGGTTCGCTGAGCCTGCGTTTTCCGAAAGTCGCGGCAGCATAAGGGATTTTGGCAATTCGTTGCTGGGGCGGATTTGATCTCCTGACGGCCCTCTCTGACGATATCGCGGGGGGCCAAGCCATGAACACCGGCAAGACGCTATTCGCGCAGCTGATGGATTTTCTGCCGTGGAGCACATTCGATCGGATTGTTGCTCGCTATAATGGCAACCGCGCCGTGCGAACGCTTCCATGCGCTGCACAGTATCAGGTGATGGCGTTTGCCCAGATCACCTATCGGGAGAGCCTGCGCGACATCGAGGCGTGTTTGTCAGCGCAATCGGCGAAACTCTATCACATGGGTTTGCCAGGGCCGGTTCGGCGTTCCACCTTGGCCGACGCCAACGAAACTCGCGATTGGCGGATCTACGCCGAGTTTGCGCAACGACTGATCGCGCAGGCCAGGCGCCTGTATGCCGGCGACGATCTGGATGTCGATCTGCCCAGCACCGTCTACGCGCTCGACTCGACGACCATCGATCTGTGTCTATCGGTGTTTCCTTGGGCGCATTTTCGTTCAACCAAAGCAGCCGTGAAGATGCACACGCTGCTCGATCTACGCGGCAACATTCCAAGCTTTATCCACGTATCCGACGGCAAACTGCACGATGTTCATGCGCTTGATATGCTGCTTCCCGAACCTGGTGCTATCTACATCATGGATCGAGGCTACGTGGATTTCGCCCGCCTGCATGTGCTGCATGAGGCTGGCGCCTTCTTCGTGACCCGGGCAAAGTCGAATATGGATGCTCACCGGATCTATTCAGCTCCGCCAGACCGAAGCGCAGGCGTGATTTCCGATCAGATCATCGCGATGGACGGCTACTACACACAGCGCCATTATCCCGCACACCTGCGGCGCATCCGCTTCAAGGACCCCGAAACCTGCAAAACGCTAATCTTCCTCACGAACCAAGTGACGCTGCCAGCGTTGACGATTTGCGCCCTCTATAAGAGTCGCTGGCAGGTGGAACTCTTCTTCAAGTGGATCAAGCAGCATCTGCGCATAAAGCAGTTCTACGGCGTTTCCGAGAACGCGGTGAAGACCCAGATCTGGATCGCGGTGTCTGTCTACGTGCTGGTCGCCATCATCCGGAAGCGTCTCCACCTGGAGGCGTCGCTCTACACATTGCTACAGGTCTTTTCGGTCACAGTATTCGAAAAAATGCCGATCCAAGCGGCGCTTTTCCGGACACCAAACCGATTCTATGACGCTGAAGACAGCAACCAACTGGAATTGTTCACTTTTTGACCGGACAGCAGTGAGTTGACGTACCAAAATCCGCCTAGAATCCAGCGGAAACAATGCAGACGGTCACGGCATAGCCATGCGTATCCGACCCTGGTTCGCGTCGCTGGCATTCAGTGCTTCAATCAGTATCCAAACCGAAGCCAGGATTCCAAAGACGCCGGACGTAGGGTGGGCAAACAAAATGATATCGCTCATGAGTCACCTCCCCAAACTATG
>JBAVHY010000486.1:0-2307 GCA_049686315.1 Candidatus Acidiferrum sp.
CATAAGCCAGGCCGGGAAGTAAGCGCCCGCTATCGTAACGGAGGGAGCTCCACCACAGCCGGTCGAAGAAAATGCCTGCCCCAACAGCAACGCTGCCGAGACGAGCCGTATCGGGCGTTTGATGCGAGATCCTCGATGCACTGGCCACCAATACGTGAAGAGATATGCGCCGACTGCACCCACAGGCAATCCTGCCAACAAACACACGTTTGATGCAAGAGCTTGCAATTCCGTAGGGCACCGCGTTTTTCCATCATAGCGCTGTGGTCAACTGTTGTTCCCTATAAGTCTTAGTGCTGTATCTGAAGCGCCCAGGAGCGAAGAGTTGGGAGTTGAGACGCTGTGGAGGGGCGCTTCAGATACAGCGACTTGAAGGAAGCCGCCCCGGGAGACTATGGGATTTGTATCCCGATGAGCCGGTTTTGATCGTTTGCGAGTGTGCCGTTGCGGTTAGAGCGGTTGGGTTTCAGTAGCCGGTCGCAGAGAGAATGGGCGTGGGGCGGCGCATCGGGGTGTCTGAATCGCACCACCATATTGCATTCTGACCAATACGAGACAAAGAACCAGTGTGCGTGCCGAAGCACGAGACAGATTCGAGGCCGGAGATGTGGACTCATGCTGCGCACCGGCTGAGATGAGGCGGGGATCGGAGGAGGAGTTGCGCGGCGGAGAGGCGCTCGACAACCTGCATGGTTCCGCCGCAAAGTGGACATCGCCACAGCGAAGGGATGGATAGCGCGGTCGGCGAGGTGATGCCTGCTGCTGGCTGACCGGATGGCTGGAGCAAACGAAAACAGAGCGGAAGGAGTTCTGCTCGCCGCCGGTTGGCGAGAAAGCCGAAGTTGCGGATGCGCATAAAGCCGCGCGGCAACAGGTGAAGCAGGAAACGGCGCAAGAACTCATCGACGGGCAGGGTCATGAGCCGCTTCTTGTTGCCGTGAGCGGAGTCGCGCCAGCGAAAGGTTACGTTGCCCTCGGAGAGAGCCACCAACCTGTTGTTCGAGATGGCGACCCGATGGGTGTATGCGCCGAGATAGCGCAGCACATGCTCTGGCCCGCCAAAAGGCCGTTTGGAGTAGACGACCCAGTCGTTACGAAACAGTGGCCGCAACCAGGAGGCGAAGGCTCGCGGTTCCATGAGCGGTAAGAGATGTCCGTGGAACTGGAGTGCGCCTGACTGAAAGGCGGCCGTGAGTCCAGCGACGAACTTACCGCGGAAGACACGGCTGAGCACTTTGATGGGAAGGAAGAAGGAGCGGCGCGAGCAGATCCAGCGGGAGTGATCCGGAACGATGCCGCCGGCGGCCAGCACGCAGTGGACATGGGGATGATGCTGCAGTCGCTGGTCCCAAGTATGGAGTACGCTGAAGAAGCCGATCTGCGCACCGAGGTGACGAGGATCGCTGGCGATCTCCAGCAAGGTCTGAGCACTGGCGTGAAAGAGTAGGTTGTAAATCAGCCGTTTGTTCTGCAGCGCGAGTGGAGCTAGTTCCCGCGGCAGCGTGAAGACGACGTGCACGTAGCTGGTGGGCAGCAACTCTCGTTCCCGCGCTTGGAGCCAGTGCAGGCGTGCATTGCCCTGACACTTAGGACAGTGCCGGTTGCGACACGAGTTGTAAGAGATGGCGGAATATCCGCAGTCCGAGCAGCGATCGCGATGCCCGCCTAGCGCGGCGGTGCGGCAACGAGCAATGGCCAGCAAAATCTTCTGATGCTGCCAGGTGATCCAGCGGCGACTGCGCTCCACAAACAACTGCCCCGCACAACGAACGATGTCGGCCACCTCCAGAGGAGGCCGGTTCATGCGCTCGGCGTCGGCTCTCCTTGTTCTCGAATCGTGAGTGCATCCAGCGGACTGCCAGTGGCGCTGAGATGTCTCCGGGAGAGATGCAGATAGATCGTCGTCTCCTCCAGGTCGCGATGCCCGAGCAGCATCTGAATGGTGCGCAGATCGGCACCGGTGCAAGAAGTCAGGTAGCCCGGCAATTTACGTCAACGACAATCGGGGGCAATGGCGTTCTGATATCTGCGCCGTGCTGCGTCATTGCCTAGGTGCGCAATCCCCTGGTCGCGAAATGACGAAACTGCTTGTTCCCGAAGCGGACGATTACATTGTTTTAAAGCCGAAACATTCACCGTTCTATGCGTCACCGTTGGAGACTATACTGGATCATATCGGTGCCCGGATTGCGATCGTCGCTGGCGTTACAACGAACGCCTGCGTCCTGATCGCTGCTGGCGATCTGCATGTCCGGGATTTCAGAGTGTTTGTGCCGGCGGACTGTGTGGCGGCCCTAACAGATGAGG
>JBAVHY010000487.1:0-2740 GCA_049686315.1 Candidatus Acidiferrum sp.
GGTTTCAACGCCCTGGTGATCACGGTCGATACGCCCGTCGCCGGCCTGCGCGAGCGCGATCCGCGCAACGGGATGAAGGAACTTCTGGGGACTTCGCCGTTCGCAAAGATCCCGTATCTGCCAGAGATTATGGCTCACCCTGGCTGGCTGGTGTCGTTTCTCATGGATGGCGGCGTGCCGAAGCTGGAGAACGTCGTGGTTCCGGGTCAGGGCCCGATGGAGCTCGTTGATGTCGGCGCAGCTCTCTCGAAGGCCACCGTGACGTGGGAAGACCTGAGATGGATTCGCGAGTTATGGTCCGGTCCGATCGTGGTGAAAGGACTTCTGACTGGCGACGACGCCCTGCGCGCACTTGATGAAGGAGCGGCGGCAGTGGTGGTGTCGAACCACGGCGGCAGGCAACTCGACTCCGTCTCAGCAACCCTGCGGGCGCTTCCCGAGGTGGTAGCGGCCGTAAACGGACGGATCGAAGTGCTGATGGACGGTGGTGTCCGCCGCGGCAGCGACATCGTCAAGGCTCTGTGCCTGGGAGCGCGTGCCGTTCTGGTGGGCCGCGCCTATGCCTATGGACTGGCCGCGGCGGGGCCGGCGGGGGTGGCCCGTGCGATCGAGATTCTGCGAGCAGATTTTGAGCGCACCCTTCGCCTGCTCGGCTGTGCATCCGTCGCCGACCTTAATCGTACGTACATTGAAACGCCGCCGCCGCATTCCGAAGCTGGCCGGTGCTGAAGTCATGCGTGGCGTTACCGGTGTTTATGACATGACGCCTGACTCGCGCCCTCTGCTCGGCGAAATTCCGGGGATCGCCGGGCTGTACCTATGCGCGGGTTTTTCGGGAATGGGTTTCAAGATCTCTCCAGCGATTGGGCTGATGATGAGTGAACTCGTAGTTGATGGTCGAGGGAAGACCGTGGACATTCAAGCGTTTCGGACGGACCGCTTTGCGCTCGAGCAGCCGATCAAAGCGGAATACGAATATGCGGACGACTAGTGGCCTGTCGCAGTGAATTCGTTAGTGCGGAGGCGTCGGGAAGAGTCGGAGTATTTCCACTGGATCGGGCGAGCGTTGGCAGAGTAGGCGTTGATATAGCGACGGAGTTTGCGAGCCAGGTCCGGGACTGAGGTGAAAATGCCGCGGGCGATGACCTCGCGTTCGATCTTGGAGAACCAGATCTCGACTTGGTTGAGCCATGAGGAATAGGTAGGGGTGAAGTGAAGCTGCACGCGCGGGTGCTGTTGCAGGAAGTCTCGAACGAGTTGGGTTTTGTGGGCCGAGAGATTGTCGAGGATGATATGAATCTGCTGCCGGGGCGAGCACAACGATATCACTTCTTCGAGGAAGGCAACGAAGTCACGGCTGGTGTGGCGGGCCGCGGTTCGTCCGTGCACGCGGCCGGTCTTGGTGTCCAGCGCGGCATACAGAGAAAGCGTTCCATGCCGATAGTACTCGAAGCCGTGACGCTCGGCTCGTCCCGGCGAAAGCGGCAGAACGGGATCGAGCCGGTCCAGAGCTTGGATGGCGGTTTTCTCATCGACGCAGAACACGGCGGCATGCTGCGGAGGCCGCAGATACAGGCCGATAATGTCGGCCGCTTTGCTTTCGAACTCTGGATCGTCGCTGGCCAAGTAACGCTCCAGGCGATGGGGTTTCAGGCCAGCTTCTTTCCAGACCCGATGCACCGCGTCCTTGCTGACACCCAGCGCGGTCGCCAGTTTGCGGCAACTCCAATGGGTGGAACCGTCGCTGGGCTTCTTGCGGGTGGCCGAGAGAATCCGGGCCCGCAAAGCTGGAGTCAGAACTGTGGCCTTCTGGCCGGGATGATAGGTATCGAGCCCGTCGAGCCCGGATTCAAGGAAGCGCTGCTTCCAGCGGATGATGGTGGGAGCACTGGTCTGCAGCCTGCGCTTAATGGTGTTGAAGGAGGCTCCTTTGGCCAGCATCAAGATGAGCTTGGCGCGAAAGACGTAGCCGGCCGGCAGGGTACGCGACTGAGCGATGCTGTTGAGTTCCGAACGTTGGTTGCTGGTGAGAGATACTTCGCTGTCTGTCGCCATACCAACTTTAGAAGCATAACAACTAGTAATGGTTACTTTGCGACAGTCCACTAGGAGGAGCCCTGAGCACACCGACAACTACGCCGCGATCCGCAGCCAGCGACTGGGAAATTCATAGTCATCAGGATCAGGAACTGGTCAAAGGGCTGGGCCTGACCAGCGCCACCATGCTGGTCATGGGGTCGATGATCGGCTCCGGAATCTTTATTGTTTCCGCCGAAATTGCCCGCGAGGGGGATTCGCCGGCAATCCTGATCGGCGCCTGGGCCGTGGCCGGGTTCATGACCATTGTGGCTGCGCTGAGTTACGGCGAGTTGGCAGCCATGATGCCGCGGGCCGGGGGGCAGTACGTCTATCTGCGCGAAGCGCTAGGGCCGCTCTGGGGATTCCTCTATGGCTGGACGCTGTTCCTGGTCATTCAGACTGGCACCATTGCTGCGGTAGGCGTCGCCTTCGGCAAGTTTCTTGGAGTTTTCTTTCCCTCAATTTCTTCGACCCACTGGATTCTCCACTTGTGGAAAGTACCGCCCATTCCGATCGGGCCAATGGTACTGGGGAACATGGATGTGGGCATCAATACTCAGAACCTGATGGCGATCCTGCTGGTGATTTTTCTGTCGGTGGTGAACATTTTCGGGGTGAAGACGGGGGCGGCGATTCAGAACGTCTTTACCGTGGCCAAGGT
>JBAVHY010000488.1:0-9469 GCA_049686315.1 Candidatus Acidiferrum sp.
GAACTGGATGGTCCCTTTGGAAATCGGGAAGCCCTTAAGTTCGTTCTTGAACTTTTCGATCACCGCGGCCGTGGGGAAGAAACTGCAGTGCTTCGAAAACGCGGCGAACCACACCAGCACTCCTTTGTACCTGAACGCCGGAATCCCATAGCTGATGGTTTCGGCGGCCTCCGGCGGCGCAGCGGAACGAATCGCCGCACGAACCTTGTTCAAGGTGCTGCGGGCGGGTTCCGGGACGCCAGCAAGGTATTCATCGATGTTTTTCGGAGCGCTGTTGGTTTTCGGCGCAGAAGTGCGCTTGCCAAGTTTCGCTTTTTTCATGCGGCTGATGCTACAAGAACTTCCACTTCAAGTCCATGCCCACGCCATCGTGCAGCGTTCAACATCAAAAAGCCGCAAGTTTCCTCTGACGCACTTAGACTTGCCTCATTGTGGGGCAATCGAAGATTACAAATCCGCATGTACGGTTCGCTGTTAATCAGGCGCTGACCCAAGTGCAGACTTAAGCTCGTCCAGTTTTGTTTGCTTATCAAGGGCACGCTCCCCAAAACGGTACTGCGGAGGGAGCCTGAATCTACGCATTAGGAGGACCACTGGAATGTTGTATTTGATGAAAGAAGGGGGTTTCCCAGACGGCCCGAACGCATGGAAAAGCATGACCGGAAGTGAGCAGCGTTGCCAATTCTGGTGTTCTTCATAGTTCACAATGCGCGTTCTTTAACCATTGGCGTGATTTGCGATAACCACGGCTCAGCGTCTGCTTTTCCATTGCTCACCACGAGCACATCTTTGCCGAGTCTTGGCAAGAAAAACCACGCTCCAATGCACAGAGAAAAGTGGTAAATGAGAATAAGCGGAAGAGATATGACCAGCAGTGCGACATACAGAAAACCAATCAGGTAGGCAAGCAGGATGACGACCCACTTGGGAGTAGATTTTGATATTCCTTCTTTGAGTTTTTCTGTGTTCAGCATGTATCCTCATCCGTATTTTCCATCGTAAGGGAGAGGGCTTCGCCAAGAGGGTGATGGAAGTTTCCAAAAGTGAATGCTAACTCCCGATAGGTGGTGCGTGCTAATCCACTTCCCGCCACGCGTTCGAAGCTATGCGCAAAATAAATCCGCGCCACACTGGACTGTGCAGTCCGTTACGTGTCATTGTACGGTGCGTTTTGGAAAACAAAGTTGGGCCATTACGCCATGGCAATTCCCATGCTGAAGACGATCAATTATCGTGGAGGCGTCGTTCGCTTCCGCATCCCGGCCGACTGGGTTGAGGAATATGAGGATGCGGGCGGGGGAACGTTCTACAAGCCTGGCGACGATACGGGCACACTGCGACTAAACGTTTTGGCGGGTACAGCGCCACCGGGCAAGCTTGCGGCGGCGGCCTACCTCGCTGAACAGTTCGCTGGCGTTGCGGCGAAGTACGGAGTCGTCCCGGAACCGCTGGGCGGAAGCGCTGTAATGGTCCGATACACCCTGCCAGCAGAGGAACGCGGCCAGTCGCTCAAGATTCGTACCTGGCGGATATTCCAAGCTTTGCCACCGAGCAACTTTCGTCATGCACTCTTTACTTACACACTACTCGCCGACCAGTTTGACCACCCAGGTTCTGTTGCGGAGATGGAGTTGCTAGACCGCGAGATTGCGGCGCTAGAGTTGGCTCCAGTAGTCGGTCAGACGCCGCCTGCTTCTAAGAAGCCGTGGTGGCGTCCTTGGTGACACCACGAGCACATAGAATCTTGCAAGCAATGGCCGAGCTTTCATTTGCCGCGAACGCTGTTATTCAGGTACCGAGCCAATCTAGTGGTGTGTCCCGAAAATGCAAAGGAAAAGTACGGAGTCCTCAGGGGCTAAAGAGAGTCTGTGTGAAAACTGCAAAAAGGGGCCCGCAGAGGTTAAAGCCGGATTGATTTTGCGACAGTTACGGCATGGCTGAAGCCATGCCCTGACGAAAAAAGCGAGTACTCACCCAAACTCTAAAGCCCAACTTGGAATACAGGCTTTATGTCAGGGCTGATCCCAGTAATTATAACTAGGCGGTGACCTAGGATGTGATGAACTCAGGTTTCGGTTGCAGCAACTGTTAAGGGCACCAGGCGTCTCGTTCTTGCTGAGCCTGCCAGGTACGGGGATTATTGTTCCCTCGGCGAGCCTGGACAAGAAATAGGACACGCAATTTGACCAAGTCTGCCTTTGCTAATATCGTGAGCTGTGATGAGCGGCCAATCGAACGGTGTAGAACCAATTCTCTGCGCGCACCTGCTGCGCACCGTGGACGAGAAGCTAATAAGTCTGTTGGGTTCGCTCGCCCCTGACGAATGGGAAATCCAGACCATCTCGCCGCAGTGGAAAGTGCGGGACGTCGCGGGGCACTTGCTCGATACACAACTTCGCAAACTTTCCATGGTTCGAGACTCTTGCACCGTGGAAGCCGTTGGCGCTCGTTCGCCGGAGGATGTAGTCTCTCTGGTGAATCGCCTGAATCAAGAGGGCGTAACGGTCTATCGGCGTCTGAGCCCGCCTGTCCTGATCGACTTGCTGAAAGTGAGTTGCGAGCAGAGCGCTCGTTTTCACGAGTCTCTAGACCCGTTTGCTCCCGCCGCGTTCAATGTCAGCTGGGCAGGAGAAGCGAAGTCCTTGAACTGGTTTGACACCGCTCGCGAGTTGACGGAACGCTGGCACCACCAGCAACAGATTCGGCTGGCTACGAATCGACCTGGCATCATGACCCCTGATTTATATCATCCCGTGCTTGATTGTTTCGTGCGGGGACTACCTCATGTCTACCGAGATGTCGATGTGCCCGTTGGAGCCGTGCTTCTCCTGGAAATTTCTGGCGACTGCGGTGGGCAATGGTTCCTGTCCAGAGGGTCGACAAGATGGAATTTCGTCAAGCAACCAGCGGGAGATTTCGCCGCCCGAGTAACCATACCGCAGGATTTGGCTTGGCGCGTGTTTACAAAGGGCGTGGATCGCGATTCCGCTCGGGCGCAGATTACGGTCGAAGGGAGCCGAGTTCTGGGCGAGAAGGTCCTCCAACTGACTGCTATCGTTGGTTAGTGATTGCGTTGTGATGAGTCTGGTGGTTGTGCCACGAGGGGAAGGTTAGGCGGGGCGCCACTTCAGGAAGACGGCGGCGAGCGGCGGCAAAGTCAGGGCGAGGGAATAGCTGCGCCCTATCCAGGCATGTTCACCGGCATTCATCCCCCCGAGGTTACCGACATTTGAGCCGTCATAGATGCCGGCGTCGGTGTTCATGATTTCCTCGTAGTGGCCGGGACGCGGTACGCCAATGCGATAGCCATAGCGGACAACGGGAGTGGCATTCAGTATGACGATGATCATGTCGTCAGGATTTTTGCCGCGGCGGATGAAGCAAAAAACGCTGTTGTCGGAGTCGTTGGCATCTAGCCATTCAAATCCCTGCCATTCAAAGTCCACTTGATGGAGAGCGGGCTCGGAAGCAACTAGCTTGTTGAGGTCCCGCACAAGGCGCTGGACACCGCTGTGGGAGCCGTGCACGAGGAGATGCCAGTCTAGGCTGCGAGCTTCATACCATTCGTCGCGCTGAGCGAATTCTTGTCCCATAAAAAGGAGTTTCTTGCCGGGGTGGGCGTATTGATAAGCGAAGAGCAAGCGGAGGTTTGCGAATTGCTGCCACAGGTCGCCCGGCATTTTGTGGAGGAGTGAGTTTTTGCCGTGAACAACCTCGTCGTGAGAGAAGGGCAGCATGAAGTTTTCGCTGAAGGCGTAGAGAAGGGAAAAAGTGAGCTTGTTGTGTTCGTACCGGCGGTAGATGGAATCCTTGGAAAAGTACTGGAGGGTGTCGTTCATCCAGCCCATGTTCCACTTAAGACTGAAACCGAGGCCGCCGAGATAGGTGGGGCGGGAAACGCTGGGCCAGGCGGTGGATTCTTCGGCGATGGTGAGGACGCCCGGGAAGCGCAGGTGAGCGACTTCATTGAGGCGCTTGATGAAATCGAGGGCATCGAGATTTTCGCGGCCGCCGTAGCGATTGGGGATCCATTCGCCGGACTTGCGGGAATAGTCGAGATAGAGCATAGAAGCGACAGCGTCTACGCGCAGGCCGTCAATGTGGTACTTGTCCAGCCAGAAGAGGGCGTTGGAGATGAGGTAGTTCTGCACCTCATTGCGGCCGTAGTTGTAGACCAGTGTGCCCCAGTCCGGATGCGTGCCCTGTCGAGGGTCCTCGTGTTCGTAGAGGTGCGTGCCATCGAAGAACGCCAGACCGTGAGAGTCACGCGGAAAGTGAGCCGGGGTCCAATCAAGAATAACGCCGAGACCGGCTTGGTGGCAGCGGTCGACAAATTCCATGAAATCGGTGGGAGTGCCGTAGCGGCTGGTGGCGGCAAAATAACCGAGCGTCTGATAGCCCCAGGAGCCGTCGTAAGGATGCTCCATGATCGGCATGAGTTCAACGTGGGTGTAGCCGAGATCCTTGACGTAGGGAACGAGTTGATCGGCGAGTTCGCGATAGGTGAGCCAGCGATAGTGGTCTTCCGGAATACGCCGCCAGGAGCCGAGATGCGCTTCGTAGACCGTGATGGGAGCTTCGAGCCAGTTTTTTTGCGTGCGCTGGGTCATCCACTCGGAGTCGCGCCAAGGATGGTTGTCGATGCGCGCGACAACGGAACCGGTATTCGGGCGCAACTCGGAACAGAAGGCGTACGGATCGGCCTTAAGAGGGAGAACGGTGTCGTGGAGGCTGACAATTTCGTATTTGTAGATGGCGCCTTCGCCCAGCTCAGGGAGGAAGAGTTCCCAGATGCCGGAAGAGCCGCGAAAACGCATGGGATTGACGCGACCGTCCCAACGATTGAAATCGCCAACAACACTGACGCGGCGAGCGCTGGGCGCCCACACCGCAAAATGAACTCCAGCAACACCATCGACCGCTTTCAAATGAGCGCCGAGCTTCTCATAGGCATCATAGTGGCGGCCCTCACCCATGAGGTACAGATCGAACTCGGTAAGGAGGAACGGGAAGGCGTAGGCGTCGTAGCCCTCATGCACCTCGCCATACTCGGTTCGGAAGCGGACGCGATAGCTGGAAGGCGAGGGTGCGAGTTCGCTGATGCCGGGAAGGTCCGCTTCAAACAGACCTTCGGGGCGAACCTTGCGCATCGGAATGGGTTCGGGAGCGCCTTCGTGCGGGAGCGTTTCGCTGGGTAAGCCGCGCGGAAGGAGTTGCGCTTCGATCGCGCGTGGCTGGAACAAACGCACGACCCAACGGCGCCCCTCAGGGGACTCGACCGGGTGGGGGCCGAGAATGCCGAAGGGATCGGAGTTGCGCGCGACGAGTAGAGATTCCAGACGAGCGCGAAAGGGATCCGCGGCTGGCGGCTTTGAGGCGGGAGAAGTTGGGTCAGGCACGTGAGCATTCTATCGGAAGAACGGCGGCAGGACCAATACTCGTTCGCGAGACAGTGCCTCCTTCACTTTGCATACAAAGCCCGTTCTTTTGAAAAACGCGGATAGAACTCCGCACTAAGTGGAAGGGCTGACTGGCGTTGTGTTGTCTCGTGACAGCGCAATCGGGGATTGACCTCCTGAGGAGGTATAGGGCGCTTGCGGGCAGGTTGCTGGCGGGTTAGAGTGCAAGATTTGCAGGATGGGAAAGGAGACTAACCCCGTGGGATCTGATGATTTTGCAAGGAGAGCGGTAATGTTGTTCTTAGCATGTGTGGTGGGCGCGGGAATGGGAGAGGCACAGGACCGGTCGCAGGCGCGGTCGATGGTGATTTCGCGGAGCGGGATTGTGGCTGCTGAATCGCCACTGTCGGCCCAGGCGGGAGTGCGGATTCTGGAATCGGGCGGCAACGCCGTGGATGCGGCGATTGCCACGAACGCGATGATGGGCGTAGTGTCGCCAATGATGAATGGTATTGGCGGGGACCTGTTCGCGATTGTGTACGACGCGAAGGCGAACAAGATCTACGGGCTGAACGCGAGCGGTTGGGCGCCGAAAGGATTGACCCTTGAGGCGCTCCACAAACAGGGATTGCGGGAGATGCCGCAAACGGGCGCGAATACGATTACCGTGCCGGGCACGGTGGAGGGTTGGCAGAAGCTGGCGGACAAATTCGGCCGCAAGAAACTAGGGGAGGATCTTGAGGCCGCGATTCAAACGGCGAAGAACGGGTATCCGGTTACGGAGTGGGTGGCGCTGTACTGGGCAGGGAGCGCTGACTATCTCCACGGCGATGAGGAGGCGACAAAACTGTATCTTCCGAACCAGCACGCGCCGAAAGCCGGCGAAGTTTTCCGCAATCCGGACCTGGCGTGGTCATTGCAACAGATTGCTGAACATGGGCGGGACGCGTACTACAAGGGAGAGATTGCCACGCGCGTGTTGGAGACGATCAAGCGGCACGGGGGAGCGATGACGGCACAGGACCTGGCGGAATTTTCTGCCGAATGGGTGGAGCCGCTTTCAACGACATATCGGGATTGGACCGTCTACGAAATACCGCCGAACGGGCAGGGAATGGCGGCGCTCGTGATGCTGAACATCATGGAAACTTTTCCACTGGGCGAAAAGGAGTATGGATTCGGCTCGACCAAAGCATTGCACGCGATGATTGAGGCAAAAAAACTGGCGTATACGGACCTGTTGAAATATATCGGCGATCCGCGCACGCAGAAATTGCCGGTAAAGACATTGCTATCGAAGGAGCATGCCGCGGAACGGGCGAAATTAATCGATCCGGACCACGCGAATTGCGAGGTAGCGGCGGGGGCCTTGCCGGCGGCCGGGGATACCACATATCTGACAGTTGTGGATCGCGAAGGGAACATGGTGTCGCTGATTCAAAGCAATTACAGCGAGTTTGGCTCTGGAATCGTGGCGCCCGGAACTGGTTTCGCACTGCACAATCGCGGGGCCTTATTCAGCCTGGATCCATCCTCGCCAAATGCTTTAGCGGGGAGGAAACGGCCGCTGCATACGATAATTCCGGCGTTCGCGCAGAAGGGCGACACGCGCGTGGCATTCGGAATCATGGGGGGCTGGAACCAGTCGCAAGCGCACGCGCAATTCATCGCCAACCTGGTGGATTACAAGATGAACATTCAAGCGGCTCTGGAGGCGCCGCGGTTTACGAAACGCACCTTTGAGGGTTGCGACGTGCAAATGGAGAATCGGATCTCGCAGAAGGTACGGGATGATTTGAGCGCGAAAGGGCACAAGGTTCAGGTGATGGGGACGTTTTCCTCGGCGGTGGGAGGCGGACAGGCGGTACTGCGGGATTTCGCGACGGGGGTGAACTATGGGGCTTCGGATCCACGGAAGGATGGAGAGGCCGCCGCCGAGCTTCCTCTAGAGAAGAGTACAAAATACTAAATACAATGAGTTTATTTGCTTTGTGGTACGCGCCGCGTAGTACGGCAAAACAATTCCCCAGAGTGTGCAAAGAAAGAACAGGTCTTCCTGTTTTCGGGAAAGGGATACGGTGGTGTTGCTGTAAGCTATTCAATATCAGACGGTTGCAAATCGCCCGTTCTGGCGGGTGAGTTGCAGCCTATAAAAGGTTTCACACGAGTTCGCTCCAAACTCGGCCGAATCCGATACCGTTGGAGGCACGCATGGAGTGGTCAGGGACTCTTGCAAAGGCCGCACGAGTGGTGGGGATTGGCTCGTGCCTGTTGCTGTGGGTAGGGATGGCCGCCGGACAAACGAACGAGCTTGCGGGCGAGTATGCTTGCGCGGAAGCGCATGTGGCCGGGCAAACGGTGCCGTGCAAAGCCGCGCCCCTGAGCTTAAAGACCGACGGAAAATTTGAACTGCAAGGGCGCGAAGGGGAATATCTTGTGAGCGGGAGCTGGGTGGAGCTGAACGGCACGGTATTGAAATCCCGGGCGAAGATCGAGGCGGGGCACAAAATCGTTTTCCGGTTCTACAACAAAAAGGGCTTGTGCGAAATAATTTACGAGCGGCGCGTGGCGGAACTGGGGAAGACCAAACTAGGGTGAAGAGTGTCACCCACGAGTTGCCGAAGAGCAGCGACCGTGCCTCCCAATACGAACTTACGTGGATTATTTCCGGGTACTGGAGACTTGAACCGATTTGCCAAGGAAAATCACTTGGCAGTTGTTGACCTCGCACGCTCATTCAACAAATATGAGGCTGTGTGGCGGAAACCCGCCTAGCGACGGTAAAAAAACCGTTGTAGGCTGACATGCGCCGTATTTGAAACCCTTGCCGAAGGTCCCAAACCATGACTGTCGGGCAAATGGAATTGCTTCCGGCTTGCCCGTCGCCCGTCACGTGGAGAATTGTCTACGGCACAGCTCAATGCGGCGCTATCCCGTCAGCACGAAGCTCAACAATTCGCAGAATGAGGGTGCGGAGTCCGCGACGCCGGTCACTTTAGACACTCCCATACAGGCGAAGCTGTTTTAGCATCAACTGCTTCTGAACACCCACGCGGGGATTCTAAGATGCCGCCGCATCGCCGGTAAAGGCTCGAACCGCCTGGGGCAGAGGACGCAACAGCAAATAGAATGCGACGACGTGCGTGATCATCAGCACGGGCACGTAGATGATCGGGATCGCGTACGTGGCGCCCAACTGTCCCGCCAGCGCGGGAAGGCCAGCCCGGACGGCGTGGTAATAGTCGAGGATGAGGTCGACCACCCCCACGAGATTGAACGCGATAACGAATAGCCAAAAGAGCGGACGTATCTTTACCGTGAGAAGCGCAAGGATCGCTAGCACCCCGGTCGCCAGGTCCCAGTAAGCAGCGAACGTGGCGAAGCCAGCGATTGGCAGATTTGGGCCGACGACGCCCGGAAGGATAAAGACGAGCCCAAAGAAGCGGAAGCTGTGCAGCGTAGCGATGGCGCGTTGCGCTGCCACCATATCCATCGACTTGAGCCTGGGCATGACGTAAACTCCGAAGCAAAGCAGCCACGCAATATAACCTAGAATGAGATGCAGATTGAAGATGGTTTCCGGTAACATTTGGCCTCCTATTGGATTGATGGATTCACTTATCGGTTGGGCTATCTCTCAGTAGTATCCCGAGCGGCAAGAGTGGCCCGACCGGAATGAACTGCTCGTCCACAAGGTTTTCCTTCGAGAGAGGTAGGCTTTCGATGAGGGCCCGAGCCTCCGCTACGTCCTTGCAGTTCAGTATGAAGATGACGCCCCGGCCGTCACCGCGCGTGAACCACTGTTGAATCTTGCCGTCGAGATACAGGGGAACGGTCGCACGAATTTCGGCGGGCATGATTTTCATGACTTGCTCGACCGTAACCCCCGGTTTTGGCGAAAGGATCGTTAGCACGCCGGTGATTTTGGGCAGCGGCGGTGTGGACTGGCCTTGCGCCATGGGCGCCAGGACCGTCGCGAACGCCAGCAGCAGGTAGGACATTTCAATGTTCATTGTTCAGCTCCTTTGATTCCTCATGGATTTGGATCTTGCGTTGGTACCAGTGGGTAC
>JBAVHY010000489.1:0-2686 GCA_049686315.1 Candidatus Acidiferrum sp.
AACTGAAGTAGAGTAAAAATCCGCCCAACGCGGTCAGCCAGAAGCTGAAGGCATTCAGCCGCGGAAACGCCATGTCCCGCGCGCCTATCATCAATGGCACCAGGTAATTCGCAAAGCCGAACATAACAGGGATCACGACGAAGAAAATCATCGTTGTCCCATGCATGGTGAACATGCGATTGAAAACCTGTGGGGAAACGAAATCGTTGTGCGGGCGAATCAGCTGTATACGGATAATGGTCGCTTCAAGCCCGGCGATTACAAGAAAGACCAAGGCGTAGAGGATGTACAGAATCCCCAGCCGCTTGTGATCGACTGTGGTCACCCACTCATGCAGTGTTTCAACCCAAGGTCGAGTTGCGGCTTCAACGGTTTGAATGGCTATGACATCCGATGACATGGCTCGTCTTCCACTCTCTTTCTCTACCGCAGCGTTTCCAGATAGTGCACGAGCGCGTCAAGATCGGCGTCGCTTAGCTTCATGGCCGGCATCAACGATCCGGTCTTGATTGCATCTGGGTTCTGAATCCACAAGCGCAGATTTTCGGGAGTATTTTCGGCTGCGCCGGCCGCTATCGTGCGACGGCTCATCAGGTGCGTGAGATCTGGGCCAAAACGCCCTGTGCCGTTCGTTCCGGTAATTGCATGACAGTTCAAGCACGCGGTGGTTTCGAAGACACGCTTCCCCGCGGCTTGCTTTTCATCTTGGCTCGCTGGCTGTCGCTGCTCGCGTACCCAGGCGTTGAACTCTTCCGGGGTTTCCACATAGACGCGCAAAAGCATCTTCGCGTGTTGGGTCCCGCAGTACTGCGCGCATTGCCCAACAAATAAGCCCGTCTCATGCGGATCGATCCACATCTCGTTTGGGTGATTCGGGATCAAGTCTGTCTTTCCGGCAAGCTGGGGAATCCAAAAACTGTGGTCAGTGTCGGACGAAAGCAGCTTCAGAAATGTGGGCGTCGGATGGGCGGGGTCGCTTACGGGAACATGGAGTTCGTTGGCTGTAACGATGCCAATCTGTGCATACCGGAATTCCCACCAGAATTGGTGCCCTATAACAGTTACCTCGATGGCCGTTGGAGGTTTTGGAGCATCCTGGATGGCGTGGATCACGCGGGCTGTAGCGGCAAACAACACCGCAACGATCAGGATGGGAATCACCGTCCAAGCCAGTTCAATCTGCGTGCTCCCGTATACCTGAGCTGGCTCGCTTCCACGATCTCCCGCTTTGCGGCGGAACTTCACAATCACGTAAGTCAATAAACTAAAGACCACCAGAAAAATCAGACCGGTAATGGAGAGCACAAAAAACGATAAGTGACGGATCGAATCCGCCGGCGTGGAGCGAGGCTCGAAGATGTTCGGAACGGCGTTAGTTTGGGGCTCGCTGGCAGTACACAATGCTGCGGCGAGAAGTATGCCGGCCAGCAATATGACGACAGCCAGGGCAGGACTGAGGAACGCCCTGAAACGCGATTTGTAGCGCGTGAAGGTTGGATGCATTCGAACCATCTCCCACCGTCTCAGGGATCAAAACAGAAGCATCAAAGCCAAACAATTGGACCTAGGTATTGGCGATACGTTGGTATAGGTTCCCGCTGGGAGGCCTGATTCGGCTTGTCAGGAGTGCCGCTACGGGCTTGGCCGCCCAACGAATCGCGGTCAAGTCTCGTAGACAGTTCAAAATCTATGTGTCAGTAAGCAGGATCAGTCGGGTCTTGAGCCCATCGCCTGGGCCATCTCGTCTTGCGCTTCGATGCTTTGCAGTTGCGATTGCAGGAGCATCGTCTTGGCATCGAGTTCGTGAGCGGCAGCCGTGTCCAGTTGTGACCTTAGTGCGGCGCCTGCCTGTTGTTGCTGTGCCAGCACGCGACGCGCTTCCGTGCGGTACGTCGCAAGCTCTTCCGAAACCTTAACCATCTCGCGCGTTCGTTCCACCTTGTTGTAAGCAGTAAGCACGCGAAGTTCGACTTCGTCGGTGACGCGAGCAAGATTTTCGCGAGCTTGTGCCAATTGGGCGTTATGTTCGCGTACTGCGCTCCGCTTCCTCCCGCCATCGAAAATGTCGTAGCCAATATGTACGCCGAACGTTCCAAAATTGCGCGCCAGGAACGGAACGTTGTTCTGATAGCTGTAGCGGGCAAACACCTCGGCGTCCGGCAAGTAATCGCGTTTCGAGAACCGCACGGCTGCCGCTGCCTTTTCCACTTCCGCCCGTGCTTCGGCGATCTCCGGATGAGTTTCACGCGCAGTTCGCAAACATTCTTCCCGCACACAAGTTTCTCGGACCGGCTTAACTCCGGAATCGAGTACCAGCTCTGTCGTCAGCGGCAATCCGATGGCGTCGTTGAGTTGCATCGTCAGATCCGACAGCTGGAGATCCGTCGTCAGAAGGTCCTGCTTCGCTTCAAGCGACTGTGCGCGGCTCTCAATCGCCTCTTCCTCGAGCGTGCTGCCGTATTTCACCTGTTCCACGCGTTCTTTGTTCAAAGCTTCCGAGGCTTGAATGTTTGCTACGACCGCCGCGCGGCGAGCCTGGGCGATCAAGATCCGGTAGTAGATTTGGTGAACGCCAAGGGCCACCGTGTTCTCGGTCTGCCGTTCTTTGTTTCGGGTCGCGGAAACCTCCTCGCGAGCCATGTCATTCATCGATTTGACCTTGAGTAACTGCATGAGCGGTTGTGTC
>JBAVHY010000490.1:0-14375 GCA_049686315.1 Candidatus Acidiferrum sp.
GATGGCGGCGTAAAGCCGCCGCTACAAACCCAAGAGAAAAACCGCAGGGCTCGAGCCGGTTTTCGGGTTCCTATTTCGCTTTTCGCACCGGGTCCCGATGGCGCTCCGAGCTTCTTCGAATCTTTGCTACAATAAATGAACGGAGTTACTCGCTCGAATGAACACTATTATTGGCATGATCCTGGTCCTCGGCGTCATCATCCTGGTCCATGAATGGGGACATTTCATCGTCGCTCGCCTCTTCGGCGTCCGCGTCGATGTCTTCTCCATTGGCTTCGGCCCACGCCTCTTTGGCATCAAGCGTGGTGCCACGGACTGGCGCGTCAGCGCTCTTCCGCTCGGCGGCTACGTTCGCATGGCTGGCCAGGACCCTACCGATATCGATTCGGCGGATCGCGATTGGGCGCACATGCGCTCGGGGAAGTCGAAAGCGTCGGAAAAAGTATCAGACGCGACCCATGCGGTAGACCAGCACATTCGCAGTGCGGGCGACTTGGACGTGCGGCTCGAATCGCCGGCTACCGACGAACTGATGTCCAAAAAGCGTTGGCAGCGTGCCCTCATCTCCTTCGCGGGCCCGGCCATCAACCTTATATTCCCCATTCTTCTCCTGGGGATCTATTACGCCGCCGTGGGCCTGCCCAGTGACAGCTTCCTTTCCAAGCCCGTCGTCGTTGCCGGAATTCCTTCCGAGCAGCTCATCACTCCTTCCGGGCTCCAGGCTGGCGATCACGTCATCTCCATCAATGGCGTCAAGAACCCCACCTGGGAGCAAGCCCAGACCATCTCCATGCAAGCCGCACCCGGCAGCAGTCTGAAGCTCGAAGTTTCCAACAATGGAGTGACGCGCGAAGTCGATGTTCCTGCCAGCAACAATCCCTACGCCCGCACCTTCGGTTATGCGCCCATTCCTCCCGCCATTGGTGAAGTGGCCCTCGGCACACCCGCCGATCACGCCGGGCTTCGGCCCGGAGATGTAGTGCGCGGCGTCGATGGCCAGAAAATCGAGTATTGGGATCAGTTTGTCGATCTGGTCCGCAATTCCGGAGGGAAAACGCTTCAGCTCGAAGTCGATCGCAAGGGTCAGCAGCTCACCCTCTCCGTCACTCCCAAACAGGGTGTCACAGATGGCGCAGAAAAGTACTACCAGGTTGGCATTCAGCGAGTCTTTTCCCCCATCTATCAACGTGTCGGTCCCGTCGAAGCCTTTCGGGCCTCTGGCCTCCAGACCGCTTCCCTCGTCACCCAAACCGTCGACGTTGTCGCCAAACTTCTCAGCGGCCGAGTTTCCGTCAAGCAGCTCCAAAGTGTTGTGGGCATTTCCCGCTCCGCTGGCGAAGCGGTTTCGCAGGGCGCCTACGCCGTCATCGGGTTTATGGCCCTCATCAGCGTCAATCTCGGCATCCTCAATCTTCTCCCCATTCCCATTCTCGATGGCGGTCACATCCTTCTTCTTTCTCTCGAAGGCATCCGCCGCCGCGATTTCAGCCTCGCCTTCAAAGAGCGCTTTATCCAGGTCGGCCTGGTCTTTCTCTTAGTCCTAATCGCCTACGTCATGTACAACGACGTAGTCCGCATGCTCCCGCTCCACTCCTGACCCGCTTCTTAAACTCTTGGACTTTTTAACTTTTGAACTCTTCAACTCTTTCTCCGCGCTCCTCAGCGTCTCTGCGTTATCTTTTCCGGACTCTTAGACTCCTCGTTTCCCCGTCCCTGAACAATCCGCCTTTCGATAGCTATTAACGTCACCCGGCCTTCCTGCTAAACTATTCTTTTCCGAGGTTCCACGTTTCTTGCCATCCGCCACTCCATCTCATCGCGTCTCCAGCGGCGAACGCATCAATCCCGCCGAGTCCACCGGCCACCTTCAGAACGCCCTCCGCCAGCGCGGCATCCGCCTAACCCGCCAGCGCCGCGTCATCCTCCAAGTCATGGATTCCGCCGAGCAGCACCTCGACGTTGACCAAATCCTCGAGCGTGCCCAAAAAATCAGCTCCGAGGTACATCTCGTCACTGTTTACCGCACCATCGACCTGCTCAAAAAAGAAGGTCTCATCGACGAACTTGATCTCCTCCATCTTCGCGGCGATCGCCACTACTACGAAACTCACGGCCCCCGTGACCACATCCATGTCGCCTGCCTCCGCTGCGGTAAGGTTCGCGAATTCGAATCCCGGCTCTACGAGCAACTCAAACAACAAATCTCCCAGGACTGCGACATCCGGGTCACAGTCTCCCGCACCGAAGTCGGCGGCATCTGCAACGATTGCCTGGCCTCCGACAAAAAATCCTCCCACCGCTAATCTTCTGGCCCCAGCTTTGTGAGCTTTGTCCTTTGTAGCGCCGGCATCCTGCTGGCTCTTTGGTTTGTACGGTCCGCCCTCTGCTTGCCCTGAGCTTCGAAAGGAGGCGGTCCGCTCTTGGGTTTCTTTTGTAGTGGCCGGTCTTTAGACCGGTCTCCCGGGTTTCCAAATCGCGAGCAAACCCGCGACCCTGTTCACGCATTCTTGATTTCCCGCAGCAGCCCGCTCGTCACGTCGTACACGAATCCGCGCACCGCCACACTCTCGGGAATCCACGGATGGCTGCGCAGCTTCTGCAATTGATGCCGCACATTCTCTTCAATGTTCTGGAACGCATAGAAAAACGCCGGTGCAACCGCCGCGGTTCCCGTGCGGTTCTGGATGCGCGTCCGCAAGTCCTGTTCGCTGGTGTGCATCAATCCACAATCGGTGTGATTGATCACCATGATTTCCTCGGTCCCCAGCAGATAGTGCGAAATTACCAACGACCGCAGCGTGTCATCCGTGACGATTCCCCCGGCATTGCGGATGATGTGCGCGTCCCCTGTTTTTAGTCCGAGCGTGCGAATCGACAGCCGCGTATCCATGCACGTTAGCACCGCCAGCCTGCGCTCTGGACGCGGCGTCAAATTGCGCAATTCATGCGTCCGCGCGTAAATCTCATTTGCAGCAATCACTTCGTCAATCACGCTCATGCCGCGCCCAGTTTAACCCACCCCATCGCCGTCCCAAAATCACTCAAGCCAATCACCGTCATTCCCAATGGAGTTGTAGCACAGAGCGCGCCTCGGAGTGAATTTCCCCCCAGTCCCCGTCCCGCTCACCACTTCGCCTGTCAGCACAAACGGCCGCCCCTGCAGCAGCACGGCTGCCGGACTCCAAAGTGGATACAATAAGGGAATGGGAGCGGAGCCGATACGGGTTACGGTGCTGGGTTCGGGCACGAGCATGGGCGTGCCGACGCTGGGGTGTCATTGCGCGGTGTGCGATTCGCGGGACCCACACGACAAGAGATTGCGGCCTTCGCTACTGCTTTCGCGCGAAGGACAGAACGTGGTTATCGATACCACGCCGGACTTCCGGACGCAGGCGTTGCGCGCAGGATTGGACCGCTTGGATGGGGTGCTGCTGACGCATTGCCACGCGGATCATATCCTGGGATTTGACGATTTGCGCCCGTACAATTTCCGGCAAAAAGCGGCGATCCCGGTGTATGGAACGGACGATACATTTCGCGTGGTGCGGAGAGTCTTTTCCTACGTGTTCGATGACAAGCCGACACTGAGCAGCATACCGAGCGTGGAATTGCATGAGGTGGATGGACCATTTCCGTTACTGGGGATTCCGTTTATTCCAGTGCCGCTGTTGCACGGAGAGATGGATGTGCTGGGATTCCGGTTTGGGAGGGCGGCGTATTTGACGGACTTCAGTCGGTTGCCAGAATCGAGCATGCCGCTTCTGGAAGATTTGGACGAATTGATTCTGGATGCACTGAGGGACATACCGCACCCGATGCACCAGACAGTGGAGCAGGCACTGGCATTGATTGACCGGTTGAAGCCGGGAAGGGCGTGGTTCACGCATATTGCGCATGATTTGCCGCACGAGGCGACGAATGAGCGATTGCGGAGAGCCGGTTACCCGCACGTGAAGCTTGCGCATGACGGACTGGAATTGGAAGTGGCGACGGAATCGCCGGCGGTGGAACGAGCGGCAGAGGTGCTTTCCGTGCACGTGCATATTCCGACTGGGGGGATCAGCGTGTTTTACTCGGCGGCGGACTGGGCGGCGCAGTATGGCGGAGGAGAGAAGTTGTCAGTTTCGGAGAGGAAAAGCGATCAGCGACCAGCGACCAGCGACCAGCGACCAGGGAGCAAAGAGAAACCGACAGTCACGAGAAGGGACGCTGCAGTCAACAGTTCACAGCCGACAGCTTCGGGAAAGAAAGAGAAAGGACTTAACACAGAGGGCGCTGAGGAAAGACCACAAAGGACACAGAGAAGAGGCGAAGAGGAGAAAGCGGCGAGTGGCGAGCGGCTAGTGGCGAGCGAAGAGAAGAGGGGTCTCTCGCATTCGATGGGGATGACAAAAGAAGGGATGGAGTTGAGCGGACGGGGAAGCGTGGTGGCGATAGGGACGTTTGACGGGATTCACCTGGGGCATCAGAAGGTCCTGGAGTTTGCGATCAAGCGAGCGAAGGAGTGCGGTGCGGTGTCGACGGCGCTGACGTTTGAGCCGCCGCCAGTGAAAGTGCTGAGGCCGGAGGTGGCGCCGGCGCGGATTTCAACCAACCAGCAGCGGATGGACTGGTTTGGAGTATTGGGGTTGGAAGCGGCCGTGGTGTTGCCGTTTACGAAGGAGTTGGCGGCGCTCACGCCGGAAGAATTTGTGGAGCAGATCCTGGTGCGGCAGTTGCAGGTGCGGGCGGTGGTGGTGGGAGGCAATTTCCGATTCGGGCACAAGCAGGCGGGGGACGTAAAGTTTTTACGGGAGTTGGGAATGCGGGAAGGATTTGAAGTGGTTGTACATACACCGGTGAGGCTGGATGGGGAGATCGTGTCTAGCACGTTAATTCGCAAGCTACTGGCGGAGGGCGACGTGAGGCATGCGGCGCGGCTGTTGGGGCGGCCGTTTGTGTTGACAGGTGAGGTGGTGAGCGGGACAGGGACGGGAAGAAAGTTTACGTTTCCGACACTGAATTTGAGGCCGGAGCAAGAATTGCTACCGGCGCGGGGGGTGTACATCACGAGAACAGTGCTGGAGGGGGAAACGAGCAGTCACCGAAGCGTAACGAACGTGGGGATGAGGCCGACGTTCAATGGAGCGGGGTTAAGTGTGGAGACGCACCTACTAGATTATTCGGGGAATTTTACGCCCAAGAAGATAGAGATCCGGTTCTGGAAGAGACTGCGGGAAGAGAAGAAGTTCAGCGGGCCGGAAGAGTTGAAGGAGCAGATTGCGAAGGATATTGCGAAGGCGAATAAGTTCTTTGCGAGGTTGAGAAGGGCGAAGACGCGGGGGATGCGGATGCCGACGTACTGAAGAAAGTTATAAGTTGTTAGTTTTCAGTTTCGGAATACCCCAAGGCGCAATTGCAAAGGCGGTGAGTGGGGCAGTCGTACCTGCCAACGTGCTGAGGGAGAAGAGTCTAAGAGTTTAGGAGTGGTTTACTGTTTCCATTGGACCCGCCGCCGTCTTATCCGGTTCAGACTCAGGTGAAGCTGATGGCCATCCCGCACGAGGTGGGGATGGCAGGTCCTTGCGCGGGTGTGCCGCAAAACAGCTGGTGCAAATTGCAAGGGTGGTGCACGCAAAGAGAGAGTAAAACGCTCTGGGGTGAGCCGCGTAGAAGTCTGACCCATTAAGCGCAAATGTTTACAAACTGTTTACAGCATTCTTGATCCTTCTCAAACAAATGACGGCCGTTTTTCATTTATAGCGCGCAGCGCGGTGGGGATTCGCGCACCTGCCCGGCACCAGCCCACAAAATCTGGCCAAGGAGACATTATGAAAACGCACAACGCAACAATGTTCTTGCGTGCAGCCGTGTTGCTGGCCATAGCGGTTTTTGGCGGCAACATCGTGGCGCAGGCTCAAACACTCACGACCATCCATTCGTTCACCGGCACCAATGGCGACGGAGAGTACCCATTTGCCGAGGGAGGTCTGCCGTTCGACAACAATGGCGCGCTGTACGGCACCACCGCGGCTGGTGGGACCGCGAATTGGGGGACGGTATTCCAACTCGTTCCGCCGACTGTGCAGGGCGGTGCCTGGACCGAGAATGTGCTTTACAGCTTTCAGGGAGGCACTGACGGACGGCAACCCAGCTTGGGCGTGGTCTTTGACCAGCTAGGCAACCTGTACGGCACGACCCAATTCGGCGGCAACGCCCAGGCGTGCGGCGGTGGTTGCGGCACGATCTTCAAACTGTCACCTCCTACACAACAGGGCGGCCAGTGGACCCACATAGTGCTCTACACTTTCCAAGGTAACGCTGACGGACAATATCCGGGCGAAGTACTGTTTGGCGCGAACGGGGTGCTCTACGGCACGACCACCTCTGGAGGCGCAAATCCAGGTGTTCCGTGCCACACCAATCGCAGAATCACATTCGGGTGCGGCACCGTTTTTGAGTTCACGCCGCCGTCAGGGAAGGGCGGGAGCTGGACAAAGACGGTCCTCTACACCTTTCCTCAATTCAAGGGAGATGGAACCGGCCCAGGGTCCGAGATTACGTTTGACAGCCAAGGCAATATCTACGGCTACACCGGCGGTGGCACTGGGGGATACGGCACGGCCTATCTGTTGACGGCCCCGAGCGCAAGCGGCGGCGCCTGGAAGGAAACGGTGCTTCATGATTTCACCGGTGGCAGCGATGGCGGCTATCTCGCGGGAACCCCTACCCTTGGCCCCAACGGGGTCTTGTATGGCGCGGCCTCCTACAGTGGGGTCGCCAACGCCTCCGGTCTGATTTTCGAATTGACGCCTCCGGAACAGGCGGGTGGCGCCTGGACCGAAACGGTTCTGCACAACTTTCCCGCGTTCAAGGGAGACGCCACTACTCCGTACTCAACACTCGCTATCGACCAAAGTGGCAACGTTACGGCACCTCCATCTTCGGCGGCTCCAACGCCTGCAACCTCGGTTGCGGAACGATCTTCAAGCTGGCTCCGCCATCGGTGGGCGGGGGCAAGTGGACAGAATCCGTGCTGCACGATTTGGGGAACAGCGGCCAAAACCCGAATAGCAGCCTTGTGGTGTTTCACAATGGTCTACTGTTCGGAACAACCACTTATCTCGGAGCTTCGGATGTAGGTTCGGTGTTCACCCTGGTTCCGTAACGAATACGCATCCACCCCCAGATTCTTGAGCTCTCCGGTGAGGACACCGCGCCTCACCGGAGGGCTTGCGTATTTCGGATCGCCAGTCTAAGGCCACTTTTCGGGTCGAACCAACTCAATGGTCTTGAGTCCCTCGGTCCCTCCCAGGAAATGACGACCTAACAAATTCCTCACGAAGTCTTCAGGACTTTCCAGCGCGTGAAAATCTATTCTCCAAGAAGATGAAGCAGGGTCGCCTGCACTTTTTGGAGAAGGACGATGTCGATTACGCTGTTTCTCGCGATTTGCATCCTGGGAATAGACTTCATGATTTATGCGCTCTTTGAGTGGAGCTACGGCGACAAGAGGAGAGCGGTAGAGAGGCAAGTGGCTGCCCATAGGAACGCCGCCGGGGAATCACGCAGACCCTTTCTTGTCGCGGCCGGTTCTAGAACCCAAGGGTGAATTTGCTGCCTCAGGAACACGGCCAGGAATGGCTGTGCCAACCAACCTCCCTAAAAACAAAAACGGCACGACTCTCGTCGCACCGCGTTCACCTTAACTTCTGAACTCTTAAACTTCTAAACGTCTGACCGCGTGAACTGACAACTCAAAGTTGGCAACTGAAAATTTTCTCTCTCCCCTCACTTCTTCCCGCCCTTCCCCTGCGCCGTCACTTTCGCCAATTCCGCTGCCATCGCCTTTGAAACCTCCAGATATGTCAGCTTCAATTTCCCCAGCAGATCCAGCAGCATCTCGTCTTCTTCCGGCGCCAGGTTCCCCTTCGTTTTCTGGTGCAGCGCATCCAGCATATCGATCAATTCCCGTGCCGCATCCGGATCGATCATCGGCTGTCCCGTATTGGGGTCCGCGTACGCCCCCAGCACCATCGCTGCATTACTCCCTATCATCCGCACCAAATTCTCAAACGCCACCAGCCGCTTCGGTGTCTCTGCCGTGGGCTTAGCCGCTACGGCATTCGCCGCCGCTTTCGCCTCGGCCTTCACTTCTTCCCGTTTGGCCTCGCGCTCCTGCTCTTCCACTACTTCCTTGCGCATCTCGCCCTCGGCCGTGAAAGGCCGCCGGTCAATCACCTTGAATCCATCTTCATTGTGGTCCGCCACGTTTCATTACCTCATTTCCCAGGGTTTCTCCCAAGTCTAGCATGGGAAGGGAACTACCGCCCCAATCCCCCACGTCATTCCGAGTACAGTTGTAACGCAGGGCAAGCCCTCGAGCGCTGCGGCTTCGTCGCGCGCACCCACCGCTTTTCCCGCCCTTCTTTCGGCCTCTCTTCCCCTTCGTGCTATTCTGTCTTCTACACCCCATGCGCCGACCACCAATTCTCCTAATAACTCTACTCCTCGCCTGCGTTGCTTCCGCGCAGCAGGCCGTTCCCTCCGTCGCTTCCGCTCCCTTTCAAAAATGGCGCGCCGCGATTCTCTCCGGTGATTCCGCCGCTCTTGCCGCCCTCTACAGCAAGACTCCGGAGCCCCAACTGGTCGGCACGGATAACAAGCCTGTCGCCCTCAAAGACGAGCTCGCCTTCTGGTCCTTCTGGAAATCCCAGGGCCTCACCGATCTCTCCGCGCAGCTTGTGAAGGAAGATGATCCGAAGCCCGGCCTTCACGTCTTGATTCTCCAGCTTACCCTCACCACCAAGGAGGGCGCCGCTCTCAAGAAGCATTATGTCGCCATGGCTCAGGGCTGGTTCCACGCCGACGACAAATGGAGTCTTGGCATCTCCCAGCGCTCCGATGCCACGCGCCTCCCTCAGCCGCTCGTAAGAAAAGATCTCTATCCTGCCAACGCCGACGCTAACAAGGAAATTGCTGAAACTCTCCACTCCGCCGCCGCTTCGCACAGGCGCGTCCTGGTCGTCTTTGGCGGCAACTGGTGCCTGGATTGCCATGTTCTTGACGAAGCTTTCCACAGCCCCGAAATCGCCCCCACCCTCGACAAGTCCTTCCTTGTCGTCCACGTCGACATCGGCCAGATGGACAAAAATCTCGACGTTGCCAAAAAATACGATGTTCCGCTCGACCGCGGCGTCCCCGCTCTCGCCGTCCTCGATTCCTCCGGCAAACTCCTCTTCAGTCAAAAGCGCGGCGAATTCGAAGCTGCTCGCTCCATGGCCCCCGAAGACATCATCGAGTTCCTCAACAAGTGGAGGCCTTCCCCCAACCAATAAATTTCGATCTTCTTGGATTTCCCAGATGTTTTACCGGCGGGTCTTTATGTCCTAGGGTGCCCCATCCTTCGCGCCGTTTGCGAAAGGGCGGGTTCTTCTTCTCCTACTCTTTCACTCTTCCACCTTTTCGCTCTTCCACTTCTTCAGTTCCTGCCACGCCCCAACTAAATGACCGTTGTTTATCCTGAGCGAAGTGAAGGACCTCTACCTCCGCTTCTTGTCACCTCATTCTCCGTGCTCTCTGCAGTCCCTTTGCTACCTCTGTGGTGAACTCTTCTATTCGCCCCGCTCACTGCTTCACCGGCGCCTTCGTTTCCGGTA
The DNA here is from genome assembly GCA_049686315.1 of Candidatus Acidiferrum sp. GTDB lineage: Bacteria > Acidobacteriota > Terriglobia > Acidiferrales > UBA7541 > Acidiferrum. The sequence goes on from JBAVHY010000490.1 coordinate 9,639, forward strand.
TCACATCCAACGTCGTCTGCTTCACCAAGTCCGCGTCCACCCTTATCGTGTCCGCTTTCCCGTCGTACGCAAACGTGGCTGACGCCACCGCCGACGCGGGCAGGTTCACATCTTTCCCCAGCCCCACTATCTTGAACACCCTCCCGCGCGCCGGCACCACGATATTCACACTTACCGCCTCTCGTTTCGTGCTTTCCTCGGGAATCACAGTCAACACTCCCGCTATTTCCTGGTCCGAATTATTCGTGAAGCTGTACGACCCTTTTGGCGCCTGAATACTCTGCGCCGTTTCCACATTGAACACCTTAAAATCCGTAAACGTATGCCTCCGGTAGTACGGGTGGCCCTTCCGATCCACATACAGCTCCGCTTCTTTCGGCAGCCAGATCTCATTTTTCTGCGTTTGGAATTGCACCGCCGCATATTCGATCGCAATGTGTTCCCGCTTCAACTCAATCTCCGGGATGGGCTTCTGCAAATTTGTTTCCAGTCGCAACACCTGGTAGTTCCCGGGATCGATCCACGCGTGCCCCTCCAGGTACACCGAAAAACTCCTGGTCCCAACTTTGTATGACCGGATTCGCACCACCCTGTCGGCTCGCTGTGCGAACCGCACTTGCCACGCTGCTTTCCCGTTCGCTTGCCCCAGTCCTTCGCACGCAAACGTAAAATCCCCCGCCAGCACCGGATGAAAAATCAGGTCTAACGCCGGTAATCCGATCGTCGCCACTCTCCCGGGAAAGCTCTCCGGGTCCACGTTCCCATCCCGGTATTCGTCCAGCAAAAATGTCCCCAGGCTGTTTTGCGTAATGGTCACTACGTATGTGTAATGGCGCTTTTCCGGCGTCCGCAGGTGCCTTCCCGCATCCAACGAGTAGTGTTCCACCTGTTCCGTCGCGGTGAATCTCTCGAGGTTGCTCACAAACTCCTTCATCCGCTCTCCAACGCCCTTCAGCACTCTCGGCGACGGACACTCCACGTTCGGCTCCACTTCCGGCGCACTAACTTCCATTTCCTGCAGCATTCGGAAATTCCCCACCCAGCTTTCCTCCGGTTTCCCTGGGGTCACAAATGCGTTCGCTCCCGCCGGCACCACCGCCGCTACCTCCTCCTTCGGCTTCTCTTCTTTTTTCCTTGCCATCGGCCTTGGCTTCATCACCACGTACAGGATTCGCTCTCGGTGACCCGCTTCGATATCCGTGCTCATTCGCACGGATAGGTAGCCCGGCGCGTTTGCCTCCAACATATATTTCCCGGGCGCCAGCCCCGAGAACACCGTTTCGCCCTCGGCTTCTGCTTGTGTCCCGCTTACCTCGTAGCCCTCGTTCGGCATCAGACGCACGTCCGCTGCTCCAAGGAACACGCTGTCATCTTCCAGCCGCAGGCTCACGCGCAACGATCCTTGCGTTGGTTTTGTCGATGGAATTGTTGCGGGACTTGCTGGCGTTGACGGAAAAGTTAGCGGCTCAACCGGCGGATCCTGTGCGGCGCAAGCCCCCACGCACGCCATTAGCGGCACACCCGCCGCAACAAACAAAAAGAGAATTCGCACTCGATGCATGGCCAACTACCCGTCCGTCTGCCACTTCCACCAGGCAGTCGTTTCCGTCATCCTCATGAGTCACAGCGAAGTCGGCGGCCACTGCTCGCACTCTTACTCCGCCAAACCCACTGATTCGTCAGTGAAACCCCTCGCCCCGCTCCTGTCAAGTCAATTTCTTGTCTCCCCGCCCCCTCTGGCCGGGACCGCCCCACTCCCCGTTTTCTGCGGCCCCTCGGCTGACTCCGTGGTTAACTCCTCTCTTTATTTCACCGCCCAAAACGGCTGCTTCGTTGCCACAAACTCCACCGGCACCCCGCTCACAAATGTCTTCAACCACCTCGTGCATTCCTCCATCCCCGCCTGCTCGCTCGGTATGTGTCCAATCACGATCAACGCTTTCTTCCGCCCTTGCGTCACCGCGTCCGCCGCATACTCCACCGTCTCCCATTCCCGCGTCTCCCCCACCAGCAGCACTTCCACGGCGTTCCTCTCCAGCGCGTGCGTCTCCGCCTCGAATCCCGACGCGCCTGGACTCAGTGCCACCTTCGTCACCCTCATCGACGGGTCCCCTACCACTCGCACCACCGGTGAATCCAGTTTCCTCGCCACTTCCTCCGCCAATTTCTTCACTGTCGTCTCCGGAATCACGAATAAAAACTGGCTCTCCGCGCTCTGATATTTCTCCCATCCCAGCGCCCGCACCATTCCCGCTTCAATCCCATCCGGATTCCTCATGTGCCAGTGATCGTGAAATCTCCACACCACCATTCGGTGCTTCTCGATAAACGCGCGCTTTTCCGCCCACACCGGATCGCTCTCCGGCATTCCCTCCGGCGTATCCAGGTGCGCATAAAATGTCGGTTCGTGCGTAATCACGAAATTCAATCCTTTCGACGAGGCCCGCTCCAGCACATCCATCGTCGCCATCATCGTCACCGCAATCCCCGTCACCCGCGTCTCCGGGTTCCCCGCCTTGAACGTGTCCACCGTTTCCTTTCTCCACTCGACGCCCACATGCCCCTGTATCGCCGCCACCACCTCCAGCGCCGTCGGTGATTGCTTGCTCTGTCCTCTCACCACCAGACACGCCACAATCCCCGCCGCCATCCCGACCGCTGCCAACGTCATCCCCACCACCCAACTCATTCGCCCCATGTCCACCTCACTCGTCTTCCACTCTTGCACGTTTTTACTTTTTTACTCTTCCATTGTTCCCCTGCTTCATCCCCCGCTCCTTCACTTCCTTTATCTCCTTTGCTTCCTCTACTTCCTCGCATCCATCCTTACCGTCCTCCCCGTCTTCGCCGACTCCCTCGCTGCATCCAATACCTCCGCCACGACCACATTCACCTCCAGCGACCCCGGGCCCTCCGGCTTCAACCCCTCCCTCACCACCGCCCGCAAATAAGACAACTCATCATCCATGGGCGGCGTCAACGCCTTCGCTTCCACCTTTTCCGCCTGTTTTTCTCCCGCCTTCCGCACTTCTAGCGCGTCCTTTCCCAAGGTCTTCACTGCTCCCGCCTTTCCGTATATCTCCACGTCGCTCCGCCCAAACGGCCAATTCCACGACCCTTGCACAATCCCCATCGCCTTCGGGTACGTCAAAACAATCGTCGCGTCGTCGTCCACCTTCGGATATACATCGGGCTTGATCTGCAGTGTCACCGCCGTCACCGTTAAAGGTCGCTCTCCTCCCATCAACCAGGTCATAAAATCCACGCCATAGCAACCAAAGTCATACAGCGCCCCGCCGCCATTCAGCTTTGGATCCGTCAGCCATCCCAAAAACTCCTGCCCCACGCCGATCTCTTTCGGCCCGGCATGCCCGTCGTGCGCCACGATCTTCCTTACATCCCCAATCGTCCCGTCCTTCGCCATTTCATACGCCGTGTGTCGGCTGGGCTGCCACGTCGTGAAGTAATTCACCAACACCGTCATCTTCGCCTCATTCGCCGCCTTCGCAATCGCGTGCGCGTCCTCCGCGCTCACCGCTAGCGGCTTCTCCATCATCACCGTCAGCGGCTTCACCCCCCCCGCTTGGCTGGACTTCGCGCAAATTTCCACCACCTTCCGATGATCAAACGAACTGGTGTAAACGAGCACCGCATCTGGATGCGTGTTGTTCAACATTTCTCCCAGGTCCTCGTGATATAACTTCGCATCCAACCCATACTTCTTCGCGTACCGATCAAACAGCGCTCGATCCGGTTCCGCGATACCCTCGATCGCAATATCCGTGCGCTTCACCGCGGCCGCCAAGAATCCATCCACATGCCCGTGCACCATCCCCGCAATCACCACCCCCAAAGGCCCAGTCGCCACGGCCTTTTTGTCCAATGGCACATCCGATGGCTTCACCGGAGGCCCGGCCGGTGCCTTCTCCTGCGCCCCAACGCCCCCACTCGCGCAAATCACCGCCATCATCATCGTCGCCGCAATCGCCATCCACACCATTCTTCTTCGCACCTGACACCTCCTCCAAAATTTTCCTACTGGTCGCCGGTCGCTGGTCACTGGTCGCTCTCCTCCTCAAACTCCCACGCCCCCGACCCCACCTCCTCCACCCTTCCACTCGGTAACCCCACTGTTGCGGTCGTATTCGCCGGTATCTCCACTTTCAATTTCATCTTCCCTTTCGTAATCTCCCATCCCGAACTCACCCTCCCGTACATGCTCTCCACTGACGCCTTCGCATATTTCAACCCGCCTCCCGGCCGTGGCTCAATCAGAATATGTTTGTACCCCGGCTGTTTTTCGTCCATCCCTATCCCCGCCACCACACGATACATCCACTCCCCAATCGCCCCATACGCATAATGATTGAACGAGTTCATCCCCGCATCCTGAAAACTCCCGTCCGGCTTGATCCCGTCCCACCGCTCCCAAATCGTCGTCGCTCCCTTGGTCACCGGATATAACCACGATGGATACTCCGTGCGGTTCAGCAGCATGTACGCCTCGTTCAAATATCCGTAATCGCTCAATGCTTTGCACAGCACCGGCGTCCCCAGAAATCCCGTCGTCAAATGCCCAAATTTCCGTACATCCGCCGCCAAACGAGCCGCGGCTCCCGCCCTCATCGCCTCCGGCAAAAGCTCAAACGCCAGCGCCAGGGCATACGCCGTCTGCGTATTCGGCGAAAGCCTTCCATTCCCGGTCACAAACTCTCCCTGAAACGCGCTCTTGATCTT